>JBAZKV010000019.1 GCA_041650635.1 Candidatus Margulisiibacteriota bacterium
CAACATTCTTGTCGGGAAGCTCTTTGACGGGCAGATCGATTATTTGCAGTCCTTTGGGGTTCTTTCCACAGGTGTATATGTGGAACTGGCAATGGTCCTGCCGTATGTGTTCTCCTTTTATCTTGTCCTGGGGCTTCTGGAGGATTCCGGCTATCTGCCAAGGCTTGCAGTAATGCTGGACAATTTGATGCACAAAGTTGGGCTGCACGGTTTTGCCATTGTCCCTACCCTGCTTGCCTTTGGCTGCAATGTCCCGGGGATCCTTGCCACTAGAGTGCTGGACAGTAAAAGAGAAAGGTTCATAGCCTCGACCCTCATTTCCATAGGCATCCCCTGCGCCGCGCTGCAGGCAATGATAATAGGGGTGCTGGGCTCCTACGGGGCCTGGCCCATAGTGATCGTATACCTTTTTTTGTTTTTGTCGTGGGTAATACTTGGGACCCTTCTGAACCGCCTTGTAAAAGGGTTCAGTCCGGAACTTCTGCTCGAGATCCCGCCCTATCGTATGCCTCCGCTAAGGATGTTCTATCTCAAAATAAAATGGCGCATTAAACAATTCCTTTGGGAAGCCGCTCCTATAGTGCTTGCGGGCGTTTTTGCGGTCAACATAATGTACTCTCTCGGGCTGTTCGATATTGTCGCCTCTGCCGCCGCTCCGCTGGTAACAGGCCTGTGGGGACTGCCAAAAGAAGCGGTGTCTTCTATCGCCATCGGGTTCCTGCGTAAAGATGTGGCGGTCGGAATGCTGGCACCGCTCGGACTTACTGTCAAACAGTTGATAATATCGTGCGTGGTGCTTTCCATGTTCTTTCCCTGCATAGCGACATTCACGGTCCTTCTAAAGGAACTGGGCTTTAAGGCAATGATCGCTTCAACAGCCATAATGGTGATCACCTCAGTTGCAGCCGGAACGCTGCTGAATATGATCCTGTAAAGAGAATACCATGGGACTTTCTTCCAGCATGGAGAACTATCTTGAGACCATCTATCTGGTTGAGAAGGAGCACGGACATGCCCACATTAAGGACATTGCACAAGCGATAAAGATAAGCATGCCTTCGGTTAACCAGGCGCTCAAAAAGCTCAAGAAAGCAAAACTCCTTGACTCCAAGCGCTACGGTCCGGTCCACTTGACTGAAAAGGGAAGATCGGTGGCAGAAAAGATCTTTCAGCGCCATAAGATTATCAGCGATTTTCTTTGCCTGGTGCTGGGAGCCGACAGAAGGACCGCCGAAGAAGATGCCTGCAGGATAGAGCACATATTAAGCCTCTCAACCTTTGAAAAGCTTCAGTCCTTTATGGCCACAAAGACCTGACCCTGCCATTTTTGGGAATTTCCACCGCCTGCCGGCTGGCAGGCAGGTATTTCAACTGCATTTCGATTGTATTTCCTTTTTTAAATCTATTATAATTGTCTTATGCCTGCTTTCACTTATGAACTCAACGGCTCGCTCTATCTAAATCTGACCAACCGGTGCAGCAATTCCTGCACTTTCTGCATCAAATACAAGAGCAGGTCTTTTGAGGGCAGGCACGACCTTTGGCTGACACGCGAACCTCAGGCAGAAGAAGTGCTGAAAGAGGTCGGGAACCCCGCAAGATACCGGCAGATAGTATTCTGCGGTTACGGAGAACCTCTTATAAGGCTTGAAACGGTAAAAAAAATAGCAGGAGAACTAAAAAAAAGCGGAGCCTACATAAGGATAGACACCGACGGTCAGGCAAACCTTTTCCACGGCAGGAACATTATTCCCGAACTGGCCGGGCTCATAAACGAGCTTAACATAAGCCTCAACGCCCAGGACAGCGGGACCTACGAAAAACTCTGCCGTTCTGTCTGGGGGGAAAAAGGGTACCAGGCCATCCTTGACTTTGCGAAAAAAGCAAAAGAGGCTTCTCCTGCCATCCCAAAAGTGGTACTGTCCTTGGTTGACCTTCCATCTGTCAACAAAGAAAAGTGCGCACAAATAGCAGAAAGCCTTGGAGTAGAGCTGAGGGTCCGTCCCTATTACGAGGAAACTTATGTTGCCTGAATATGATCTGATAGTGATAGGCTCGGGGCCGGGGGGCAATAACGCGGCCTGGACCGCCGCCAGCCTTGGAAAAAAGGTCCTGATAGTGGAAAAGGATGAGGTCGGCGGCATCTGCCTTAACCGGGGCTGCATGCCGACAAAGTCCCTCGTTGCAAGCGCGCAGTTATTTTCCAACACAAAAAGGGCCGGAGAATTCGGAATTAAGATAGAAAACCCGTCTTTTGAATGGAAAGACATCATAGAGAGGAAGAACAGGATCGTCCATAAATTGCGCAAGGGATTGGAATTTTCGTTCAAGAAACTGGGCATCGAGGTTGTTAAAGGCACGGGCACGATCACCCAACCCGGCACCGTATCGATCGTAGGGACAATTCATGAATCGCCCATAATTGCAAAATCCCCCGCCATCATCATATCCACCGGCTCCGAAAATAAACATTTGCCGGGTTTGGAAAATGCCATCACCAGCGATGAAGCATTGAACCTTACGGAACTGCCAAAAAGCATGACAATGATCGGGTCCGGTGCGATCGGAATTGAATTTGCCTGCATATTCAACGCCTTTGGAGTTGATGTTACGGTCATAGAAATGATGCCGCAAATCCTGCCCGGCATGGATGAGGAGATCTCAAAACTTTTGGAACAGATACTCAAAAGAAAAGGCATAAAAATACAAACGAACACCCGTGCCGGAACGGTCCCCGGTCTACGGTCTACGGTTCCCGTTTTTTCCGCCATCGGCCGCACCTTCAAAAGGATAGAAGTAAATGAGCGGCTGCAGACCAAAGACAAAGGAGTTTACGCCGTTGGAGATGTAACGGGAGTATCCGCGTACGCTCATTCCGCCGCAATGCAGGGGATCGTTGCCGCCAAAAATATCTGCGGGATGGATGCGGTTATGGATTATTCTGCTATCCCCGCCTGCGTGTTCTCCAGCCCGGAGGTCGCAACAGTTGGGCTTTCGCAGAAGCAGGCAAAAGAGAGCGGGTTGGACGCAAAAGTATCCAGGATCGATCTGGCGGCTGTGGGCAAATACGCAACTATTTCGGAGCGTGAAGGCTTTGTAAAGCTTGTGGCCGAAAGGTCTTCGGGCAGGCTCCTGGGCTGTCAGATGATAGGACATGGGGCTACCGACCTTATTGCGGAAGCAACTCTGGCTATCAAAAATGGCCTTTCCGCCAAAGACCTTGTTGACACGGTCCACGCCCACCCCACCCTGCCGGAGGCTATCTGGGAAGCTGCGGGAGGCTTGCTGTAAAACATGCAACAACTTCCGGAGTGGCTCATCAAACGCGTTCCCAAAGCAAGCAACATGAGAAAAGTGCGTGAGCTTATCGGTGATGACAGTATTCATACTGTCTGCGAGTCTGCTTCCTGCCCAAACATCGGCGAGTGCTTTTCAAAAAACACTGCGACCTTTATGATACTCGGAGATACATGTACCAGAGCATGTAAGTTCTGCGGTGTAGAAAAACTGTCTTCTGCCACCTACCCCCTATACCCTATACCCTTGACCCGGCTCGACTCCGCTCGCCGCAAGCTTGACCCTAATGAACCTAATAAGGTAGCGCTGGCCTCAAAAAAGCTCGGGTCCCAGTATATTGTAATAACCTCGGTAACCAGGGACGACCTGCCGGATCAGGGAGCCGGTCAGTTCATTCTTACAGTGCAGGAGATAAGAAAGCTGTTACCGGAAGCGCAGATAGAATTGCTGGTGCCTGATTTTTGGGCAGATAAAGATATCATCGCTAAAATTGTTCATATTAAGCCAAATATTTTCGCCCACAATATTGAAATGGTGCCGTCTTTATATGGCAAATTAAGGCCGAGTTCCGACTATTTCAGATCACTAGATGTGCTAAGGACAGCCAGAGAGCTTGACGGCTCACTTTACACTAAGAGCGGTTTTATGCTAGGATTAGGGGAAAAGAAGGACGAAGTTATCGGCTTGATGAAGGACCTTAGGTCGGTTGACTGCAATATCCTTACAATAGGCCAATATCTTCAGCCCTCCAAGGCTCAGACAGAGGTCCGCGAGTATATCCATCCCGATGTCTTTGCCGAGCATAAGAAGACCGCTGAGGGACTAGGGTTTAAAAAAGTGATATCCGGGCCTTTTGTCAGGAGTTCTTACAGATTCAGCGAGGAATAACCGGCAAATGTTTGAAGAAGCACAAAGACTATCCAGCCTGCCCACTTATGTCTTTGACCTTGTCGACAAGCACAAGAGCGAAGAAAGGGCCAAAGGCAAGGACCTTATCGACCTGAGCATGGCCTCTCCCGACCTGCCCACCCCGCTCCAGGTGGTTGAAGCCATGAAAAAAGCGCTCGACGACGCCGCCACACACAGATATCCCAATTTTAACGGGCTCCAGGAATTCAGGGAAGCCGTGCGGGATTTTTGCCTAAGACAGTATGGCGTGCATGTTGACGCAGGTAAAGAAGTGATCCCTTTGATCGGCTCAAAAGAAGGGCTAGTGCACTTTGCCCTTGCCTTTGTAGACCCGGGAGACACCGTTCTGGTGCCTGTCCCCGCCTATCCTGCTCACTTCAGAGGCACCCTGATAGCCGGAGGCGCACCCATCGTGCTGCCCACCAGCGAAAAGACCGGGTATCTTCCTGACCTTTCCATAATTGACGAGGCCATAGCAAAAAAAGCGAAGATACTTTTCCTTAGTTTTCCCACCAATCCAACGGGCGCGGTGGCTACCAAAGAGTTCTTTAAAGAAGCGGTTGAGTTCTGCAAAAAACACAACCTTATCCTTGTTCATGATTTTGCCTACGCCGAGATCTTTTATGACGGCAACAGGCCCATAAGCCTGATGACGATCCCCGGAGCCAAGGATGTGGCGCTGGAATTCCACACTTTTTCAAAAACTTTTTCTATGGCCGGCTGGAGGGCGGGTTTTGTAATAGGCAACCACGAACTGATCGAGAGCCTGCGCAAGATGAAGACCAATCTTGATTACGGGCTGTTCATGGCAACCCAAAAGGCCTGCATTGCCGCGCTCAAGCTTCCGAAACCGTATTTTGAGGAACTGCGGCGCACATACCAGGAAAGGCGCGATGCCCTTATCAGCGGCCTTCAGGAGCTTGGCTGGAAGATAGAAAAACCAAAAGCCTCAATGTATGTCTGGGCGCAGGTACCCAGGGGATATACCTCCTCCAACTTTGCGCTCGAGCTTCTGCAAAAGACGGGGATCGCGGTCTCTCCGGGGGTAGGTTTTGGCGATCTGGGCGAGGGCTATGTGAGATTTGCCCTGATCGACTCGGTTGAAAGGATAAAAGAAGGCATAGAGCGCATGAGAAAGGCGGGCATAAGATACAACAATGTCTAAAGAAGTAAAGGACCCCAGGCCTCTTGTCGCGGTCACCATGGGAGATCCCGCGGGCATAGGTCCCGAGATCTGCATCAAGGCTCTCTCTCTGCTCGAAGTCCAGAGGATCTGCCGCTCGGTGGTTATCGGTGACCTTAAGGTAATAAAGAACGCCGCAAAATTCTCGAAGACCTCCCCTCTCATACTTAACCCGATCAAGCGCCTGGACGAGGGAAAATATCTGGGACAGTACCTCAATGTGCTGGATCTGGACAATGTCAACGCGTCCAAACTTAAAACGGGAAAGATAAGCGCGGAGGCCGGAAGGGCGGCGATCAAATATGTGGAAAAAGCCATAGATCTGGCCCTTGCCGAAAAGGTAGATGCCATTACCACAGCCCCGATAAACAAAGAGGCCGTTAACAAAGCCGGTTATTCTTTCAAAGGGCACACGGAGCTCCTTGCAAAAAGGACCGGGGCCAAGCATTACGGCATGATGTTTTTGTCGGACTCTATCCGTGTCATGCTTGTCACGACCCACACCCCGCTTTGCCAGGTCGCAAAAGAGCTTGACAGGAAAAAGATCGTTGATGCCATAAAACTGACTGACAAAACCCTGGAAAAACTGCTCAAGAAAAAACCCCGGATAGCGGTGGCAGGCCTAAATCCTCACGCCGGAGAGAACGGCATCCTTGGGATAGAGGAAGAAAAACTCATCAAGCCGGCCGTTGAAGAAGCAAAAAAACTCGGCATCAATGTAAAAGGCCCAATGTCTCCGGATGCGGTCTTTTATCTTGCCAATGTCGGGATGTTTGATGCGGTGGTTGCCATGTACCACGACCAGGGCCTGATACCTTTAAAACTGCTGTCCTTTAACAGGTCCGTCAATGTTACGGTGGGCCTTCCGATAATCAGGACCTCCGTTGACCACGGCACCGGTTTTGACATAGCCGGCAAGGGCTGGGCCGATCCCAGAAGCCTGGTCCAGGCCATCAAGGTCGCGGTAATGATGGCCCAAAAGTAGGCTAAAGCATATTCTGGTAAGGGCAAATAATTATTTGCCCCAACATTATGAAATCCACATCTCAACTCACCAAAGACCTCCTGACCAAACACAGTTTTCATCTCAAAAGAAGGCTCGGTCAAAATCTCTTAACCGACGAAGCCTGTCTAAACAGAATAATTGAAGCAGCCGATCTTTCTGAAGAAGATACTGTTATAGAAATTGGGACCGGCACCGGGATCCTCACAAAGGAACTTGCTAAAACTGCCAAAAAAGTCATAACATTCGAGATCGACAAGCGAATCGTTGAGATAGCACGCGAATATTTGAAGGATTGTACCAATATTGAAATTATCAATGAGGATTTTTTAACCGTAGGCGCAGGTCGCAACCTGCGCCTAGCGGAAACGGTAAAATTTGTCGCCAACGTTCCCTATTACATCACGACCCCGATCATAGAAAAAATCCTCTCAACCCCTTTCTCCTGCGCCGTGCTTACCGTCCAGCGCGAATTCGCCGAAAGGATGACGGCAAACCCCGGCACCAAAGAATATGGGAGTTTTACAATATTCGTGAATTACTATACGGAACCGGAGATCGTATCCTATATCCCGAGATCCGCGTTCCTGCCGCAGCCGACGGTGGGGTCGGCAATAATAAGGTTGGCTGCAAAACCCGTAGGGGCGCGTCGCGACGCGCCCCTGCATTTTTTTCCCGTCGTCCGCGCCGCCTTTAATCAGAGAAGAAAGACCCTGCGCAATGCTCTGATATCAAAGTTCGAATCAGAAGCGGTGGACAGGGCGCTCAAAAGTGCCGGAATAGATCCAAAGATAAGGGGAGAAAAGCTGTCTATTGCTGATTTTAAGCGCCTCGCCGGTGCTTTATGACATGCCCCTCCGACATATAGACCACATCCTCGGCAATGTTCATCGCATGATCGCAGATCCTCTCAAGGAACCTGGCAATAAGAAGAAGCGGCACCGCCCTGGGGATTGAACTTCCGTCTTTCATCATTATGCCTGTAAGTTCGTCAGTAATAAGATCCCTCAGTATATCCGATTCTTTTTCCAGTTTTCTTAATCCCCTGGCCTTTACAGCGTCCCTATCCACATACGCGTTCAAGACTTCGCATATCATGGATTTAGCTACTTCAGAAAGCTTTGGAATATCAATAAGAGGTTTAAGCAGGGGTTCTTTGACAAGCTCCAGGTTCTTTTGTGCGACATCCACAGAAAGGTCCCCTATCCGCTCAAGGTCGGTAGCAATGTTTATGGCTGTTGTAATGAACCTGAGGTCCACTGCTACCGGCTGCCACCTTGCGATCAGCTCTATGCAGTTGTCGTTTATCTCCAGCTCCATGGCATCTATATGACTGTCCCCGTCTATTACCTTAAGAGAAAGAGCTTCATCGCGGGCTTTAAGAGCCTCAACACTGTCAAATATGGCTCCGGATGCCAGGCAGCCCATTTTAAGCACTTTTTCTTTGAGAAAGCCAAGTTCAGCATCAAAGGTCCTCTCGTTCATTGCTGTTTCCCCTTTTTGACCTGTTCTAACAGTGCCTCTACTTTTATTCTGATACTGTCCCTGACGGACCTGAAGCCTTCAATTCCCCCGCCCTTCGGGTCCGGAATGTCCCAGTTAATATGCTCCTTGGCAACTGCAAAAGGACATCTGTCCCCGCAACCTAAAGTGATGGCATAGTCAAAAGATTTGACCGGAAGATCATCAAATCCTTTGGACCTGTTCTTCGATATATCTATTCCGGCCTCGATCATTGCCGCCATAGACATCGGATTGACTAAGCCTGAAGGTTTTGAGCCCGCACTGTAAGCTTCTACGATATCTTTGCCAAGTTCCTTTGCCCAAGCTTCTGCCATCTGGCTCCTGCAGGAATTTTCCACACAGACGAAAAGGATTTTTTCCATAGTTATCCAAACCTTCCCGTCACATAATCTTCGGTCCTTTTATCTGCTGGCGCAGTAAAGATCTTTTTTGTGCCCCCGAACTCTATCATCTCTCCCAGAAGAAAGAACGCTGTATTGTCCGAGACCCTTGCGGCCTGCTGCATATTGTGCGTAACAATTACTATCGTATAGTTCTTCTTTAGTTCATGTATCAGTTCTTCTATCTTGTCGGTCGAAATGGGGTCCAGCGCGGAGCACGGCTCATCCAACAAAATTATCTCGGGCTCTATAGCAAGCGCTCTGGCTATGCACAGGCGCTGCTGCTGTCCTCCGGACAGGCTTATCCCGGGCTTGCCCAGCATGTCCTTTACCTCTTCCCAAAGCGCAGCTTTTCTTAAGCTGGCCTCCACCGCTTCGTCAAGCCGGCTCCCAGCCATGCGCGAATGCAGTTTTAGGCCTGCCGCCACATTGTCATAGATGGACATGGTCGGGAAGGGAGTTGGTTTTTGAAAGACCATCCCCACTTTTCTCCTGAGGCAGACAAGGTCTATCGAGCAGGACAGGATGTTTTCCCCGTCTATTACTATTTCCCCGGACGAACTGGCCCCGGGTATGGTGTCATGCATACGGTTGATACACCTGACAAAGGTCGATTTTCCGCAGCCGGAAGGCCCTATTATTGCCGTCACTTTATTCTCGTAGACCGGCATGGTTATTCCAAACAGGGCCTGCTTTTCGCAGAACCAGGCATTTACCCCTTTTACCGAGATCTTTTCCTTGTTATCCATAGATTATCCTTTTTGAGAATTTTCTCACTATCAGTGTGATCCCCAGGACTATCATGACCAGTGTCAGTGACCCGGCCCATGCCTTGGCGTTCCAATCGGCAAAAGGAGAGATAGCATAATTGTAGATCTGAACTGTCATCGAGGCCATCGGCTGGTCGACCCTTAAATTCCAGTATGGTGTACTGAAAGCTGTAAAGATAAGAGGGGCTGTCTCTCCCATTATCCTGGCCACAGAAAGCATTACTCCGGTAAAGATGCCGTTCCAGGCGGTCCTAAAAACTATCCTGAGCACCACTTTCCATTCGGGAAGCCCAAGTGCCAGCCCGGCCTCATAAAGAGACCTGGGCACCATCTTGACCAGTTCTTCCGTTGTTCTGGTCACGGTCGGGATCATTATCACTCCCAGGGCAAAGCCTCCGGCCACAGCCGAGAACCTTCCCATTGAAACAACGATAAGCACATAAGCAAAGATACCTATCACTATTGTCGGGATCCCGGACAGGACATCTGCGCTGTATCTTATCAAAAACCCTCTTTTGCCTTTCCCGTAAAGGGCCAGCCAGATGCCTCCGAACAGCCCAACGGGAAGCCCGACCAGGCAGGCAAGCCCTGCCAGTATAAAAGTCCCGATGATGGCGTTGGACATCCCTCCTCCGGACTCTCCTACCGGGGTCGGGAGTTTGATAAAGAAGTCTAAATTGATAGCCGAAAACCCTTTTACCAGGACATAACCGATAACAAGAAAAAGCGGGACCAGCGCCGCCAGGGTGCACAGCCATACCAGGGACAAAAACGCCCTGTCCTTTAGCCTTCTTATTGCATAAGAGTTTTCGCTGTTGTTTTCCATATCAATATCCTCGCAAGGGCGTTCACCGCCAGGGTAAGCACCAAAAGCACAAGTCCCAGTTCTATCAGAACAGAAAGGTTGATGTCGGAGACGGCTTCGGCAAATTCATTTGCTATCACGGAGGCCAGCGTATAACCCGGCTGAAAGACCGAAAAGGATATGTCCGGCCTGTTGCCAATGACCATAGTCACCGCCATGGTCTCCCCCATTGCCCTGCCAAGAGCAAGGATGATAGCGCCTATGATGCCAGATCTGGCCGGTCCCAGGCCGGCGATCTTTAGGGTTTCCCATTTTGTCGCCCCCAGGGCCATTGCCGACTCTCTCAAATTATTGGGGACCGCCTGAAGTATCTCTCTGGAGAGCGCGGTGATTATAGGAAGGATCATTATGGCAAGGATGACACCGCCGGAAAGCATGCTAAGTCCGGAAAAAGGGCCCTGAAAGAACGGAAGAAAGCCAAAAACGGCCTGGAGTCCCGGCTGGACAGAACCAGCGATCCAAGGGGCAAGAACAAATATGCCCCAGAGCCCGTAGACGACCGAAGGTATGGCCGCAAGCATTTCTACCAGCACGGACAGATACTCTTTCACGGCGCTTTTTGAGATCTCCGACAGATACACCGCGCAGCCCAGCCCGAGAGGCACAGCAATGACCAGGGCTATCAGCGAGGACATTATAGTACCGTAGATAAAAGGGAGCGCTCCGTATTGTTCGGCTATGGGGTCCCAAGAAGAACTGAAAATAAAACCAAGGCCGAATTTTTCTATCGAAAGCCACGACTTTGACAGCAGCAGCAGTATCAGCATCAAAAGCAGCAGGGGGATGCTTGCTCCTAACATGAACATCATTCTCTTGAAGAAAGCATCCGCCCTGTCTTGCTTTTGCATCAACTGCCCTTGGCCCCTGTCTTTAGTATTTTATTCCGTCTATTGCCTTTTGGACCCTTGCCGTCAGGGACTTGGGAAGCGGGGCATAAAGAAGCCCCTCTGCATAGGTCTGCCCTTCCTTCATCGCCCACGAAAGAAAATCCACGAGCGCTTTGCCCTTTTCTGCGTCCTTCTGGTTCTTGTGCACAAGTATCCAGGTCATCCCCACTATAGGATAGGACTCTGCTCCCGGTGCATTGTTAAGGTCGGCTATTAAGCTGGCAGGTATCCTTGAAGCCATACCGTCAACGGCCTTTGTGGTAGAAGCGACGCTGGGGACAACAAATCTGCCGGCCCTGTTCTTAAGAGCTACCACAGGCAAAGAATTGGTAATGGCGTAAGAAAGCTCTACATATCCTATGGAACCTTCATTAGTCTTGACTATTCCTGCGACTCCCGCGTTGCCTTTGCCACCGACTCCCACCGGCCATTTAAGGGAAGAGCCTGCTCCCATTTCTGATGCCCATGCAGTGCTTACCTTGGCAAGATAGGAACTGAAGATATGGGTGGTCCCGGACCCATCGCTTCTTCTTGCCACCAGAATGGTCCTTGAAGGCAGCGCGACACCTGGATTAAGATCTTCTATCTGCTGATCGTCCCATCTTTTGATCCTGCCGCTGAATATTGAGGCCAGTGTTTCCCCGTCAAGCTTAAGGCTGCTTACACCCGGAAGGTTGTAGGTTACCGCCACAGCGCCGGTAACGGTCGGGATATGCAGCACATCGCCTCCGGCTTGGTCCATTTGTACTGCCGTCATCGGAGCATCCGAACCCCCAAAATCCACCACTCCCTGAGTAAACTGCCTGATGCCTCCGCCTGACCCGATCCCTTGATAGTTAATGCTGATCCCCGTTTGCTTTTTGAACTCTGAGGTCCACTTGGAATATATTGGATAAGGGAATGTCGCCCCCGCTCCGTTGAGAGACATCGCAAGCGAAGACCCTGCTAATATTGCGGCCGTAACAAAAGCCGCCGCTATCTTTTTTATCATCTCAGTCCTCCTTTATTAGGATACCCTTAACTTGTTAAGCATTTGTTAACCCTATGTTAACTGACTGTTAATAATAGATCACCGAGTGAAGGTAGGCCGTCTTTTGCTCGGCAGAACTGCCTGACTTATAGGTCTGCAGGTCAAGCGCCAGTTTAATGTCCTTGCTGTATTCATACATGGCGCCTATCAGCGACCTGACCCTGTCATTGCTGCTTGTAACCGTGGTATCGGGATCGTAGTTATCGTATCTGGCCACAAGAGCAACAGGGACCACCGATTTTGCAGGGAACACATACCCGCCGATGCTGTAACCGTTTATCTTTGTCCCCTTGAGGTATTCAATATAACCTTTGCCATATTGATCGTTCTGGAAGCCAAGAAGTATTGCGGCCTGTTTGGTATTGTTCTGGCCGCTATTGATGATGCCGGCTTTCGAGTTAATATATCCGCCTGCTATCACGGTGCCGATGTTGTCATCCTTGAACAGAGTGGTGTTCAGTCTGATCCCTATGTCCTTTGCCGAATCGGATTCAGCCGCTTTGTATCCTCCTCCATTCATGAGAGTCGCGTGGTATTCTATCTCGCTCAAATACGGTAAGGTGAATTTTCCGGCAGCTCCCAATCCAAAATCAGCCGAGGACATAACGCTTTCGTTGTCATCAAACTGCTTCATCATCCAGGCATTGTCCCAAGCTTTGTCCGCCCAGTCTATCCACATATTGTGCTGAAGCCCCAGTTTTGCGGTCATGCTGAAAGGAATGACCTGCAGCGCCGCGGGAACATTGACAGGAATGTCAACATAGGCGTATTTGATATAGTCGAACAGAGTCTGCGGGCTGTTGGTCGACGGGGAGATCCTAGAAACATCCAATGTCATTCTTGCCATAGCGCCGCCGGCCAGATTTTTCTTGACGGTCACATAGGCCCTAGAGATGTCAAAGTTGTTCTTGGTACTGACGTTCTGCATCCCCTTGGTCCATGCAAACCTTATTTCTCCGCTAACCTTTGCGTCATTATTGTCGCTTGCAACCTTGTCTATCTGGCCTTTAAGCTGGGCAAGCGCGAGGTTCAGATCTTCCTTCAGATCGCTGTCAGACACGGTTTCTTCGCTTGAACCCTCCATCTGGGCTTTAAGCGCTTCCCACCTCTTAAGCGTGGCCTGTTTTTCGGATTGCATCTGCTTCATTTTGACCACATTTCCCTGGTTCCTAAAGTTGACTATCTTAGCGTCTACCACTTTCAGATAATCCCTTACAGCCTGCTTTTCCTCTTCTAGGGTCCTGGCAAAGGCCGTAAGAGGCAATACCAACGCAAGCATTAAAAGAGCCGCGATCAATATCCTGCTTTCTTTCCTTGGCATGTCTATCCTCCTGTGAATTAAAAAACAAACCTGCGGGCCCGACCGTTCTTTTGCTTTTATCCTCCTTTCTTTTCTTCATTCCCGTAGAAGCCGGCCACAAGACCCTCCTGCGGCCCTGTCCGGTCCCTTCTTCCGGTAAAGAAGATCGATGCCATACACACAGATTATGGCCTACTTATTTGAAGATATTTGGAAGCAGATGTTAAGGAAGTGTAAATCTTAAGCGCGGGGAAACACCAAAGTAAATACCGAACCCTGCCCTGGGCTGCTTTCTACAAGGACCCTGCCTTTGTGCAGGTCCATCACATGCTTTACAATGGCAAGGCCGAGTCCCGTGCCTCCGGTATCCCTCGAGCGGTCTGCATCAACGCGGTAGAACCTTTCAAAGATCCTGTCCAGCCTGTCCTTTGGGATACCGATGCCCGTATCCCGGACCTCAACTTTGGAGCTTATACCATCCTTAGAAACCTTGACTTCGACCCTGCCGCCCCGGTCCGTGTAATTGACCGCATTGTCGATTAGGTTAGCCAGCGCCCTTCTTATGTGCTTCTCATCTCCCATAACCTCTGCTGATGATCTGCAAGGCATAAGTACCAGCTCCACGCCGCGGGCTACTGCTTTTTCCCTGAGTTCGCTAACACAGCTGTTTGCCGCACTGCAAAGGTCCACTTTAACAAGCTCCGGATCGGTCCTTCCGGACTCCAGCCTAGACAGCTCAAGAATATCGTTGATGAGCAACGCCAGGTTCCTTGCGTGTCTTTCTATCTTCGAAAGGAACTGCCGGCTGTCCGACGGATCGTTAATTGCTCCGGCCAACAGGGTATCTGCACTGCTGATAATAACTGACAGCGGCGTTTTTAACTCGTGAGAAATGTTGGCAATAAAATCCCTCCTGTAGCCTTCCAGTTTTTTGAGCCTGGTCAGGTCCGAAATTACAATAACGGCTCCCTCAATGGTCCCCCCGCTTCTGATAGGAGATATGCTGGCCTGCAGCGTAAGAGCCTCCCTGCCTGTAAGTGAAAGGTCCTTCTCAAGGGTTGCCCCTCCGTTTACCGCCTCCTGCGCCAGGTCTGCCAGTTCCCGGCTTCTCAATGCCTCCATTAGCGTGCGCCCCTTACCATCCTCTTCAGTAAGGCCAAAAAGTTTTTCGGAAGAGCGGTTCATTAAGATCACTTTCAGGTCCCGATCAAAGGCAATGACGCTCTCTTTCATCGAAAAGAGAACCGCAGAAAGTTTTGCCCTTTCAATTCTCAGTTTTTCTGTGGCATTGAACAGATTGGAGCTTATCTGTTCTATCGATCTCTCCACTTGCCCAAGCTCAAAATGGGATTTACTTATTATGGTCTTAGGCTTTTCATTCTTTAACAATAACAGCGAGATCTCCTTAAGCCTCTCTATCGGGTGCGAGAGATAACGCGAAAGCACTATGCTGAGCAGGACCGCAAAACCCAGAGCAAAAGCCATTGATACCAAAACCAGGCCAAAGAGCTCTTTTTTAAGCTCTTCTGCATAACTTACGGGCCTGGCCACCCGTAGATACCCTAAGATCGTTCCGCCCTCTTTAAGCGGCACCGCCGAATAGATCAGTTCTTTCTTTAAAGTGGCGCTGTATCTTTTTGAGGCACCGTATCCCGACCTTGCCGCATCCATTATTTCGCTTCTGCCCGAATGGTCGTCCAGCAGCATCAGTTGCGAAAGCGGCGTGTCAGAATCAGCAAGAACCTTTCCCCATACATCTATCACTGTAACCCTTGCTAAAATATCCCTGGATATGCCCGTGGCGATGTTCTGAAGCCTTGTTCTGTCCGCAGATAGCCCTGTTTGTAAGACCGCTCTTGCCGACAACAGGGCCTGCTTATGGAGCTCACTCTCGGTCTCTTTAAGAGAGATGCGGTCGGCTTTTTGAGGCGCGGTAACAAGAAAAACTGCAAAGCTTAAGAGGACCACACAAAAGAAAGAAACAAAAAGCAGTGTCTTATAGTTCCTTAGCATCCGGCGCTACTCTTTTTCCGAGAATTTGTAGCCTACCCCGTGCAGAGTGATTATATACTTGCCGGCTTTCTTGAGCTTTTCCCTGAGCCGCCTTATGTGCACATCAACCGTTCTTGTCTCTATTTCCGTGTCTATGTCCCAGACATTATCAAGCAGCTGGTTGCGGGTAAAAACTCTTTCCTTATTCTTTGCAAGATAGGCAAGAAGATCAAACTCTTTCGCCGTCAACTCCACGCTTTTCCCTGATGTCTTGACAACATGGGCATCAATATTGATCTCAAGATCGGGAAATCTAAAAATCTTTTCTTCGCACATCTCTTTGTTAACAGTCCTTTTTATGCCCGTCTTGATCCTGGCCATTAATTCTTTCATGCCGAACGGCTTGGTCACATAATCATCAGCGCCAAGTTCCAGCCCCACCACCTTGTCGGTCTCCTCGCCTTTTGCCGTTAGCATTATGACGGGTATGCGGGAGGTGCCCTCGTTGCGTTTGATAAGGTTAAAGACCTCTATGCCGTCAATGCCAGGCAGCATTAGGTCCAGCAGTATCAGGTCGGGCAGATTTTCCTTTGCGCTGATGAACCCGCTCTCGCCGTCGTGCGCCAGCAGGCAGCCAAAACCTTCTTTTTTGAGGTTGTAGCCGATCGTCTCGGCAAGGTCCTTTTCATCGTCAATTATGAGGACTGTTTTCATTTTGGATGGGCAGATGCTTGACCACCTTTGCTTCCACCATATAGACCACATCTTCGGCGATGTTCATCGCGTGGTCGCAGATGCGCTCGAGGAACCTGGCTATCAAAAGCAGAGGGATGGCTTTTGGCACTGTCTGGGGATCCCTCATCATTATCTGGGTAAGTTCATCCGTTATAAGGTCCCTTAATTTGTCCGCCTCGGTCTCCATAGCGTGTATCTTAAGGCTCCTTGTGCTGTCCTTTTTTACAAAAGTATCTATGCTTTCTTTTATCATGTTCTTGGCTATATCAGCCAATTTGGGAGTGTCTATCAGCGGCTTTAAAAGCGGCCACTTTAACATCTCAATGTTCTTCTGCGAGATGTCAACAGAAAGGTCCCCTATCCGTTCCAGGTCGGTGGCAATGCTCATGGCTGTTGTTATGAACCGCAGATCGGCCGCCATCGGCTGGCGGGTAGCTATCAGCGTAATTGCCCTGTCCTGGATCTCGAGTTCCAGGCTATCTATTCCGGAGTCGCCTTCTATCACCGCCCTTGCCAGTTTTTCGTCCCTGTTCTTTAGGGCTTCCACGCTCCTGTAGATAGAGTCCTGCGCGGTCTGCCCCATTTTTAGGATAAGATCGTTAAGCTCGGACAGTTCGCTGTCAAAGGTCCTTTCTATCATCAGCCGTACCTCCCTGTTATGTATTCCTCCGTCCTTTTGTCTAAAGGAGCGGTGAACAAGCGTTTTGTGTCCCCAAATTCTATCATTTCACCGAGTAAAAAGAAACCTGTCTCGTCCGACACCCTGGCCGCCTGCTGCATATTGTGCGTCACTATAACGATGGAAAAGTCCTTTTTAAGCACCTGCATCAGTTCTTCGATCTTTTGTATCGATATTGGATCTAGCGTAGAGCAGGGCTCGTCCATCAAAAGGACCTCCGGACGCACGGCAACCAGCCTGGCTATGCAAAGCCTCTGCTGCTGCTCCAGGGTCATAGAAAGAGCATTTTTTGACAGTTTATCTTTAAAGTCGTCCCACAGGAGCACTTTTTTGAGGCTTTCTTCCACTATTGAAGAAAGCTCTGTTCCTTTTGCCAGCCGGTGAACCCTGGGGCCAAAGGCTATGTTCTCAAAAATGGAAAGGGGGAAGGGGTTCGGCCTTTGGAATACCATCCCGACCTTTTTGCGCAGATCGACCAGATCGGCGCTGCCGTTGATTATTTCCTGGCCGTCAAAACGGATGCTGCCTGTTGCCCTGGAGCCGTCTATCAAGTCGTTCATCCTGTTAAGGCACCTGAGAAAGGTCGACTTGCCGCAGCCGGAAGGACCGATAAGCGCCGTTATGCTGTGCTTTTCTATCTCAAGGTCCACATCTATAAGGGCGCGGAACTTGCCGTAGTAAAAATTCAGCTTTTTGACGGTGATTATTTTTTCCATTTAGCCGAACTTCCCCGTTATATAGTCGTTGGTCCTCTTGTCGCCCGGTGCGGTAAAAAGTCTTGCGGTATCATCCAGCTCCACCAACTGCCCCATCAAAAAGAAGGCCGTCCTGTCAGATACCCTTGCGGCCTGCTTAACATTGTTGGTGACCAGTATCTGGGTGTATTTATTCTTTAATTCCCCCATTGCCTCTTCTACTTTTCCGGTAGAGATGGGGTCCAGTCCAGAGCAGGGCTCGTCATACAGGATCACTTCCGGCTCTACCGCCAGCGTTCTGGAAATGCACAGTCTCTGCTGCTGGCCGCCAGACAGATTTAGAGCGGGGCAATCCAGCCTGTCTTTAACTTCTTCCCAGAGGTAGGAGGCTTTCAGGCTTTTTTCCACTATCTGCTCCAGTTTGGAACGGCCCTTAATTCCGTGGACCCTGGGTCCGTATGCCACATTGTCAAAAATGGACATGGGAAGCGACAAAGGAAGAGCAAACACCATGCCTATCTTTCTGCGCAGCGCCAGAAGCCTCAGGTCCCTGAAGATGTCCTTGTTGTCGAAAAGAACTTTCCCTTTTATGGATACTCCGTCGATCAGGTCTATCATTCTGTTGAACACTTTAAGCAGGGTCGTTTTCCCGCTCCTTGCCGGCCCTATTATCGAAAGTATCTCGTTCTCTTTAATCTCAAGGTTTATTTTGTCGAGGGCTTTTTCCTGCCCAAAACAGACGGTAAGGTCCTTGGTCCTCAGTTTTGCTACCACAGTTTTTTCTTTCTGAACTTGGCCCTGATAACAGCAGCCGCAATGTTCATGGCAAACACAAGCAGAATAAGCACAAGAATTGTGCCGTACTGCAGCCTCGGGCTCACATTTGGGACCTGGGTCGAGAGCACATAGATATGGTAAGGAAGGGCCATCACCTGGTCATAGACCGAGGTGGGAAGCCTTGGCAGATAAAAAGCGGCAACGGTAAAAAGTATGGGAGCGGTTTCGCCCGCCGCGCGGGAGAGCCCCAGTATGGTGCCGGTCAGTATGCCCGGGACAGCATTTGGCAGCACCACTAGCCAGATG
The DNA here is from genome assembly GCA_041650635.1 of Candidatus Margulisiibacteriota bacterium. Classification (NCBI taxonomy): domain Bacteria; kingdom Bacillati; phylum Candidatus Margulisiibacteriota; species Candidatus Margulisiibacteriota bacterium. Next base: position 18,333 of record JBAZKV010000019.1, read on the forward strand.
GTCTGCCATCTTGAGGCGCCCAGGGAATAACTTACTTCCCTAAAGGACTTTGGGACCGCGTCCAGAGCTTCTTTGCTGGCAGTTATTATTACCGGCAGGGTCATTATGGACAGAGTAAGAGAGCCGGCCATTATTGAAGTACCCAGGTCAAGCAGCATTACGAACAGGGCCAGGCCAAAAAGTCCGTATACTATGGAGGGGACCCCCGCCAGGTTCACGATGGCAATATCTATCATCCTTGTGAACCAGTTCTCCTTTGCGTACTCCGACAGATAAACAGCGGCAAGAATTCCCAGCGGTATCGAAAAGGCCGCCGTACCTAGAACAAGATAGACGGTCCCTACTATCGCCGGAAAGATGCCGCCCTCTCTCATTCCCGCCTTTGGCACGCTAAAGATGAATTCTGGAGTAAGTGCCTGCAGACCGTTATAGAGCATGAGCAAAAAGATGAAGACCACCGGCAGTATGATAAGGAAGGTTGAAGCGCCCAGGAGAAAGAAAACGACTTTCTGCGTCTTTTTGGGGTCTGTCTTTATCATGCTTTTTTCCTGTGCAGCATAGCGTAAGCCAGCATGTTGATGGCAAAAGTAATGACAAAGAGCACCAGCCCGATACCGAATAGCGCATAATAATGCATGCTGCCGTTTATTACCTCCCCCATTTCAGCCGCTATCGTGGCAGTTAGCGTCCTTACCGGCTGCAAAAGGCTGTGCGGCATTAACGCCGCGTTACCGGTTATCATAAGCACTGCCATGGTTTCGCCTATGACCCTGCCGATACCCAGCATAACGGCTGCAAGTATCCCGGAAGAAGCCGCGGGAAGTATCACCCTGCGGATGGTCTGCAGATGGGTCGCCCCCAGGGCCAGAGCCCCTTCTTTGTAGCTTCTTGGCACCGAGGTTATTGCGTCCTCTATTATAGAAACGATGGTCGGAAGGGCCATAAAGGCAAGCATTATGGAGCCGGCCAGCGCTGTCAGCCCGCTGGGGACATTAAACATTGTCCTTATCAGCGGGGCAAGCACCACTATACCTATAAAGCCGAGCACTATGCTCGGAATTGCCGCCAACAGTTCTATTCCGGTCTTGAGAATATCCCTCAAAAAAACCGGCGCCACCTCTGAAATGTATATGGCGGCGGCAAGCCCCAGCGGTACAGCTATAAGAATGGCCCCAAAGGTGACAAAAATGGAGCCCATTATCAGAGGAAGAAGGCCGAATTGAGGGGGCTCCGATATAGGGTACCAGTTGGTACCTGTTATGGTGCCCAAAAGATCGCTTCCGACAAAAAAGTTATAACTCTCTTTGAACAGAAATACAAAGATCAGCCCCACCATTATTATGGTGGCGGCTCCCGATAAGAGGATGGCCCCTTCTATGAGCCTTTCCAGAAGATTCTTTGTCATCTTCCCTTCACCTTTAAAGGCACAAAGCCCATGTCCTTAACTATTGCCTGCCCTTGCTTTGTAAAAACATAATCTATGAAACCTTTTATCACCCCTGCAGGGGCTCTGTTCGTATAAAAAAAGAGCGGCCTGGCTATCGGGTATTGTCCGTTGGCGCAGGTGATCTCGTCAGGGAAAACATAGGAGGCACCCTCTTTTTTGGCAACAGAAAGGACCTTGGTCCTGTCGGTTATATAGCCCAGGCCTATATAGCCGACAGCTTCCGGGTTTGAAGCCACTTCTTCAACTATCGCCTGGGTCGAAGGCAGCATAAGCACTTCCCTGGCAAACTCATTGGGGTTCTTCTTGCTGCCCAGCTTTACTATCTCTTCAAGAAAAAAGACATGCGTCCCGGAGTTCCTGTCCCTGGAAAGCGCAACGATCTCCTTATCAGGCCCCCCGAGTTCTTTCCAGTTAGTGGTCTTTCCGTTAAAGACATCCGAGAGCTGTTTTACTGTCAGTTTGCTTATCGGGTTCTTATGGGAAGTCACCACCGCTACTCCGTCGCTTCCCACCTGGATCTCGTTGGGAAATACTCCGGCCTTGACCGCAAGTTCTATCTCATGTTTGGTCATGTCCCTGGAAGAAAGGGCGATATCGGCATTGTTGTTTATCAGCGCGGCTATCCCAACACCCGAGCCGCCTCCGGTGACCGCAATAGGGATCTGCTTGCCTTGCATATAGTCTTCGGCAAGCGCCTGCGCAAGGTTGACCATAGTATCGGAACCTTTGATCTGGACTATCTTATTGCGCGCGCAGGAAGAAAAGATGAGACAGGCAAACACAAAAAAAAAGAGGAACAGGGGAACTTTCGGGAAAGATTGTTTGAATGCTTTCATTTGACGACCAAGGATATTATAACACCAAAATTTGGTAAAATATGGGTAATGAAAAGAATTCTAAACGGCTTTATAGCGGTCCTCCTTATCGGTTTGTGCGCCCCTGCCATGGCAGCAGAATACGACGGCTTGTGGTTCATGGGCTTTAACCTCAACAAAGATGTTTTTGGAAATGATACGGGAAAACTGGTGCGGCAGGCCGTAAATTATGCCGTTGACAGAAATTACATCTCTTCGCAGATCATCGGAGACGGCAACACTCCTACCACCGTGCTGCCTCCCGGTATGGATGGACAGGACGGCTCAATAAAAGGCTATATCTATGACCGTACAAAGGCAAAAGCGCTAATGAAAAAGGCCGGTTATTCAATGAAAGATAAAAGGCTTAAAGGTCTCGTCCTTCTTCATACGGACGGGGACAAGACAGTAAAGATCGCCGAAGCGATAAAGGGCTACCTTTCCTCTATCGGCATCGGCATAAAACTCAAGCAGATGGACTACGAGGACCAGCAGGCCTGGGACAGAGCCCTTTCTTCAGGAAAACACCATCTGTTCCTTATGGGCTACAAGGCCCCTGACGAATTTGACGGACCACAAAAGGGTTTTCGCAGCGCCTCAGGGTTCCTGAATGACCTTTTTCATTCAAAGGGGAGCGCAAATTTTTTCTTTTTGAGGGATGAGGGGCTTGACAGCCTCATAGACGGGGACAGGCCAAAAGAAGCCTCGCTGAGGTTGCAGGAAGACCCTGCAACTGTTAATCTTTTCTATATAACGGTATTATGAAAAACCATCTGGTCCCAAGCAGCTATGTTAACAGCGTCTATGATATAGACCTGGATTCTTTAAAAAGTAAGGGCATCTGTGTTCTTCTCATAGACCTCGACGATACGCTTTTGCCAAGGAGCGAATCCAGGATACCCCTTAAGACATACAGCTGGATAGAAAAGGCAAAGGAGCTTGGATTTGAAGCATATCTTGCTTCTAACGGCACCAGGGTGGAGCGGCTCAACAAGATAGCGTCCGACCTGGGTATCGAGGGCCTGGCACTTGCCTTTAAGCCTTTCCCGTTCGCCTTTAAAAAACTGCTGTCAAAAGCGGGAGTTACCGCATCCAAAGCGGCCGTTATAGGCGACCAGTTGATGACGGATATCCTTGGAGGGAACCTTTTCGGAGCCTACACCATCCTGGTAAATCCGCTGTCGCCGGAGAGATCGCTGGTCAGGATCCCCTACAGGCTGTTCGAAAGTTTTGTGGCTGGGGTGTTAAAGATCAAGGTCGAGAACTAACTTATTGCCTTAAGCGCTTTCTTGATCGCTTCCTCTATCGAGGGTTTCTGAGAAAAATCTATACCGCAGCTCATTGCCGCTGTCCTGGCCTCTTTTGCTCCGTAGCCCAGAGCCATCAGGGCCGAAACAATGTCTTTTAAGAGCGGTTCTTCTGTCGATATCGAAAGCGGGGTCTGCCCGGATTCGGATTTATAGGCTTTTGCCAGTTTTTCCTTCAGTTCCACTATCAGTCTTTCAGCGGTCTTTTTACCGACCCCGCTCGCAGAGCTCAAAAGCGCCACATCCCCTTTTGTGATAGAAGCTATCAGCAGCCTAGTTTCAAAAGAGGAAAGCAGGCTCATTGCGGCTTTGGGACCGATCCCCGAAACCGAAATAAGATGCTTGAAGAGACTTTTTGTTTCTTTGTCCGGAAATCCGAACAAAGCGACAGCATCCTCTCTAACCGCAAAAAAAGTATCTATCCTGATCTTTTCTCCTTTTTTGGGCAGCGAGGCAGCCATCGATAGAGGGATCATAATATCGTATCCGACCCCGTTAACGTCCACCGTGATCAGGTTGTTTTCCGAGGCTTCAAGCGTTCCGCAAATATGGCTCAGCATGACAGGGCTCTCAGTTTCCTGGAATTCACATGGCAGATCGCTATAGCCAGAGCATCCGCCGCATCATCGGGCTTTGGAGTTTCCTTGCATTTAAGCAGCATTTTCACCATGTACTGGATCTGTTTCTTATCGGCTTTGCCGTATCCGGTCAATGCCTGCTTTACCTGAAGCGGGGTGTATTCGGCAACAGAAACCCCCTGTTTTGCCGCCGTCAGCAGTATCACGCCTCGCGCCTCCCCCACTTTTATCGCCGTCTTTGCATTGGAGGTAAAAAACAGCTGTTCAACCGCCACGCTGTCCGGAGAAAACCTTGCTATCAGGTCGGAAAGTTGATCCGAGATCTCTGCCAGGCGTTCGTCCTGTCGTTTTTTTGAAGAGGTCCTGATGGCTCCGTACTCCAGCACTTCTATCCTGTTCTTTTCTTCTTTGATAAAGCCGTAGCCGGTGGTGGCGGTCCCGGGGTCAATTCCCATTACGATCATGGAAGGATTATAACATTTGAGAAGAAATCTTCCAATAGAAAGGAGCTTAGAATGGGACTGCACCTGTTATTCTGATCGCTGCTTATCGTTATCACTAATCTATCACCAATTTTATCTATCCCTAATAACCCGAATGGAAGTATCTCTAATCGCTCTAATGAACCCTAATGACGCGAATCCGGATAAGCGTTATTTGAGTTCATTAGGGTTATTAGAGGTTTGTCTCATTGGAGTTATTAGTGATAAACCAATTAGCGAGAGATTCGCGACACTTAGAAAGCAGAATTCTTATTCAAAACAAAACTCTAATTACCGCACTACTATTTACTGAGGATGATACTAATCGGCTCTTCTGTAATTTGAGAGCCTTACCTTTTCTCTTGCTCCTATCGGGAGCGTTCCGTACATTTTTTGCATCATATCGGACCTGCTTTTTTCCTGCCTGTGGGTGCAGCCGTCATAGTACTGGCACGGGGTCCCGACCTCTGTTATCTCTTTACATCTAGGACATTTTATCTGACCGTCTTTAAGCAGCAGTTTGTTGCAGGACGAGCACCTGATCTCTTTTTTGGACATTTTTGCCTCCGAACAAGTTTTTTTCAACACAACAAGACGCTTACATTAGTATATCGAGAGGAATTGCGAAGGATTTCAGCCTATTCTAAACTCGCACAGAAAAATCAAAAAACAAATGTTCTCTGTCTCAAATCCATAAACGGACCGCATTGTCATCACCTGTTATTGCGATCCGGCAGTTATCAGGTAAAAGGGCTACGGTTTTAATATCTCGGCTATACGAAAACCAAAATTAAGGTCTTGCCGGGCGTAGCTCTCCCTTCCTCTGTAGAAAGCAAGAAGATGATCCGGGTATTCAATAACTCTAAAAGAAGCACCTCGCACAACTCTGCAATCATTATTATTCGGATCCGGCCTGGAATTAATAGGATCTATCAGATCCCTGGGATCATAACTGCCATACCAGTCTTTACACCATTCCGTTATATTGCTGGCCATATCAAATACACCTGAAGGAGTCGCGCCTAAAGGTAAGAAATCAACAGGCAGTGTCTCTCCATTTCTCGTGTTCACACGCCCTTCATACGGCTCATCTCCCCAAGGATACCTTCTCCCCTCATTTCCCCTTGCCGCATATTCCCATTGAGCCTCGGTCGGAAGACTGAATTTTCTAAGCCCCTCGCCTCCTATTCTCGGCATCTCTAGCCCGCTTAGAAAATCACAATACCTTTCCGCATCATACCAGCTGATGCCTCCGACCGGATGCATTGCATATTCCGGATCAGCCACAATATTGGGTATGCTAAATCCCATCAAATGAAGATAACCAAGATATTCACCGTTTGTAACAGGATATTTTCCTATCGCGAATTCGCTTAATTTTACCTGCCTTATCGGTCTGGTGTCCGAAAAATAATCACTTCCCATTGGGAAAGACCCGCTTGTAAAGTTTATCATTTCAGGGATCCTCAGTTTTATCTCCCCGAATACCGGCCGGAACAATACATGTCTAGCTCCCATTCCAGTGATTCTCATCCCGTTTATTACCAAAGCCATATATTCCTCCTTTACTCGAGCAGAGTTTTCTGCCTTGAGCCCTTATGGCAAACCCTCATCTGTACACTATTATCGTATTACCATGCCGGATATTTCATATAATTCCAGGATAATAGAATGGCAGTTTATTGACAGCATTATTGAAAAGACGGCAGAAGAACCAATACATTATAAATGAGGCGTTCAGCAGTTTAGTCGGAATCAGCGCAAATTATTCCGTCTTCCACCATTCGTCGCTTATTTCGTCCGCGGGGCCTTCGTCAAAGGCTTCGGGAGGAAAAAGCTCTTCCGGCATTACCCCGAGCCCTACCATCGTGTCTGCAACATAACGGAAAGGAGGGCCGGCATGCTTTTTTGTGTCGGGCACTATCTTCATGACCCTTGTTTCGCCGTGAAGCTCATAAAGGGTCAAAGACTCTCTGACCTTTTTCACCTTCAGGTAATCAAAAGAGTTAACATTGATATAGACCCTGCCGTTCAAAAAAAGCGTCGGGTCTTCTTTGTTCACCGAGACCCGCATTATAAAGCCCTTGCCTTTTTTAAGGACCCTTTCTTTTTCGGTCTCAAAATAGATCACATATCCAAGGTCCCAAAGCAGGTTCATCATGTCCCGCTTGTTATAAACTATCCCCTCGTTGACAATGAACTGGAGGTCTTTTTTGCTCTTATCGTTCTGCGCCATTATTGCCCCTCCTTTTACAGCTCTGTCCGCTTACGAGTTATTATACAACCTGAAGACCGGTTTGCAATATCGCTTTTGCGTTTTTTTTCACCCGGATCCTTCAAGTTTTAATTCCCTGATCTTAACTCCCGTATCCGAATGCCTCATAAGCACTTCTCCCACCAGGACCGCGCAGGCCCCTGCCTTTTTTACGCGCCTGACATCATCGGCAGACTTAATGCCGCTTTCCGAAACAAGGACCGTTTTTCTGCCTGCCGGGATCCTTGCGGCAAGGCGCTCTGTGGTTGCGAGGTCCACCTTAAAGGTCTTAAGATCGCGGTTGTTTATTCCGATGATCCTGGCCGGGGTCTTTAGCGCTCTTTCCATCTCCTCTTCGCTGTGGACCTCCAGCAGCACCCGCATTCCCAGGTTCCTGATTATCTTTATGAACTCCGCAAGTTTTTCGTCATCAAGGACAGCTGCAATAAGCAGGATGGCATCTGCCCCGTTCATCCTGGACTCATATATCTGGTCCTCGTCAATTATGAAATCTTTGCGCAGGACAGGTAGCCTGACTGCTTTTGACACTTTCTTAAGATCGTCTATGCCGCCTTCAAAATACTTTCCATCGGTAAGCACAGACACCGCGTTTGCTTCCGCTTTCTCGTACTTTTTGGCGGTCTTTACGGGGTCAAAGTCCTGACTGATCACCCCAGCGGTGGGAGAAGCCTTTTTAACTTCGGCTATCAGGGCAACGGGCTTTGAGACAGCGGCAAAAAAATCCCTCGGCGGCGGACTTTTCTTAACAAGCTTCTTAAGGTCCAGCCCCCGCATCTTTATCTTGAGCGCCGTTACCTCCTGCCTTTTGTCAAAGATAATATCGTCCAGTATCATGAGTAATTAAAATATACCTCAGTTGATGAGGCCTTACAAGGCGGGTATAATCAGAGTTGCGGGATCAAAAATGAATTACCACACCCCTGTTCTGCTTAAAGAATCTGCCGACCTGTTAGTAAGCGGCAAAGAAGGCTTTTATGTGGATGCCACGGCGGGAGGCGGCGGACACAGCGTTGAGATACTTAAAAGGATCGTTCCGTCCGGAAAGCTTGTGGCCTTTGACCGCGACGAAGAATCCCATGAGCAGCTGGCAATAAAACTGCGGCAGGAGGGTCTTGAAGATTATTGTATATCCGTACATGACAATTTTTCTTCGCTAAAAGAACATTTGGCCCTAATGAACATTAAAAAGATCTCGGGGATCCTTTTTGATCTCGGCGTTTCTTCTAGACAGATAGACGAACCCTTTAGGGGGTTCAGTTATATGAAGGACGGTCCGCTTGATATGAGAATGGACCAAAGATCTGCCGTGACCGCCGAACAGGTCCTTAACTCGGCTTCCGGAAAGGACCTGGAAGCCATTTTGAGGAACTATGGCGAAGAAAGGATGGCAAAAAGGATCATTAACAGCATTGTTTCTTCAAGGCCGCTTTCTTCAACCTCCGAGCTCTGCGGCGCCGTAAGGCGCGCTGTGCCAAAGCCCATGTCAATGGCGGCCTGTGTCAGGGTCTTTCAGGCCCTGCGCATACATGTTAATAAAGAACTGGAAAGTCTTGAAACAGCTCTTGCTGACGCTGTGAAGCTGCTTGAAAAGGGCTCAAGGATAGTTGTAATATCTTACCACAGCCTTGAGGACCGCATAGTCAAGCAGTTCTTCAGAACTCAGTCGCTGGACTGCATTTGCGATAACAGGGCGCCAAAGTGCACCTGCAGCCATAAAAAGGCCCTTAAGATACTGACAAAAAAGCCCGTGTGCGCTTCGCGTCGGGAGGTCTTAGAAAATCCCCGGGCAAGGAGCGCTAAACTGCGCGCAGCGGAAAGGATGTAAAAATGAGAGCCAAAGCGCTCATCTTTCTCTTTGTCTTTATCTCGATGACCATGATCCACTTGTGGCTGAACTCCTATATTATTTCTGCGGGCTACAGAAGCAATGAACTTGCAAAGGAACTGAACGAGATCAGGGGAAAGAACCGGCAGCGGATGGCAGAGATCGCTTCCGCCTCCCACCTTGGCAAGATCGAGGCCAAGGCACGTTCACAGCTTAATATGGTATATCCGGAAAAGGTCAATTTTATCGTCATAACCGGGGAAGCCCAGCATAAGTAGCTTATCTTTCGTCGCTTAACCTAAAGCCGAACAGCTGAGTATTTTTGCTGTCAGGATTAATGATGAGTCCGTAGTCAAATATCAGATAAGGAAAAGTGGCGGTAGCCCCGGCAGTAAAGCGGTCCTTTGTCCACCCCCCCCTCAGCACAAGGCCGTTGGTGATCTTAGATTCAACTCCGTAATGCATAAAAGTGGTGGCCCCGTTGGGCGATTTGAGGTCCCTGAACTCGCCTTCCGCCACTATCTTGGCATTCTTCATGGTCTCCGGACTCAGGCAAAGACCCAGCCTTACAGAGGTTGAAACCGGAACATTGTTCTTGACAAGGTCCTGTAAAAGGATACCGGCGGTAAGCTCACTGGAAAGGCCCGCTTTTAGTCCCGCGTCCGCCGTCCAGCCCCTTTGTGAAGAAGAAGCAAGATCATAGGCAACATTCTTTTGAGTTATACCCCAGCTGATGCCGTTGTCGCCCATCGTGCCGAAGGAGATCGCGGTGACACCGCTTTTCTGCCCGGCCTTGTCCTCTTTTCTCCAATAGGCAAACCCGACCTGTTTTGTGGCAAAAGAATATGAATCGTTAATGTTGTTCTGGTCCGTATTGACATCCATGTAGTTCTTGATGAACTGCGTGGCAGCTGTGGACAGGCCCGCCGGATTATAATAGACTGCATCGCTGTCGTCCGCCACCGAAACAAAAGCCCCTCCCATGCCCAAAGCGCGTACGCCTATGCCGTCCTTAAGAACGGAATCAAGAAAAGGATCTGCATGTGAAGCAGAGGCCAAAACCCAAAATCCTAAGCACAAAACACTAAATAAACCTAAAATCCTAAGCACAAAACTTTCTCTTGTGGTTTTAAATTTTGAATTTTGGATTTGTTTAGGATTTAGAATTTTGGATTTAGGGTTTCTGGCTTTTGTCATTTCGATCATATAATTGTATACTAATAACATGGATTCGGCAATCAACAAGGTCAAGGTCCGCTTTGCTCCCTCCCCCACCGGCTATCTGCACATGGGAGGGGCCAGGACCTCTCTATACAACTGGCTGTTCGCCAGGAAAAACAGGGGCGTTTTTCTTCTTCGGATCGAGGACACTGATAACGCCCGCTCTACAAAGGAGGCTGTGCAGGCCATCCTTGACGGCCTCTCCTGGCTCGGCATGGACTGGGACGAGGGCCCCTTTTATCAGACACAAAGGCTTGACCTGTACGGGGACTTTGCGGGCAAACTGCTTGAAAGCGGCAGGGCATACAAATGCTTCTGCACAAGCGAGGAACTTGCCGCCCAGCGCAAAGAAGCCGAGTCAAAAAAAGAAGCGCCCATGTACAACGGCCGCTGCAGGGGCCTTAACAGGGAACAGATCTCGGCGCTGGAGGCAGAGGGCAAAAAATGCGTTCTGCGCTTTAAGACCCCCAAAAGCGGGACCACTGTGGTAAGCGACATGATCAGGGGCGATGTAAAGTTCGAGAACCTGCTCCTGGATGATTTTGTCATCGTAAAGTCCGACGGCTTCCCGACCTATAATTTTGCCGCGGTGGTAGATGACCATCTTATGGACATCAGCCATGTGATAAGGGGGGACGACCATCTTTCAAACACTCCAAGACAGGTCCTTATGTACGAAGCCTTTGGTTTTTCGCTGCCAAAATTCGCCCACATACCGATGATCCTTGGAAAAGACAAAGCCCGTCTTTCAAAACGGCATGGAGCAACTTCCGTAATAGCCTACAAGGACATGGGCTATCTTCCGGAAGCCATGGTCAATTACCTGGCGCGCCTGGGCTGGGGCCACGGCGATCAGGAAGTATTCAGTGTTGACGAATTGATAGAGCTTTTTGACATAGAAAGGGTGAGCAAGACGCCTGCGGTGTTCGACATGGACAAACTTGACTGGTTAAACTCGATCTACATCAAACAGTCGCCCCCGCAGAGGATCGTCCTGATGACAAAACCGTTCCTTGAGGCCGCGTATCCTTCATATAAAGAACTGGAGAAAACCCCCGAAGGCAGGGAAAAGATAGAAAAAATAGTCGTTTGTCTGCTTGAAAGGATGAAAACACTTAAGGATATAGTGGCTCTCTCTGACTTCTTCTTCCTGGACGAGATAACCTATGACCAGAAAGCGATCGAAAAGCATATGAAGGAAGAAGGGGTAAAAGAGATACTGTCAAAGCTCGGCAGCGCCCTTAAGAGCGTTAACCCCTTTACAAAGGATAATATCGAAACCGCCTTCAGGGGGCTTGCCGCAGAGCTCGGCATAAAAGCCGGTAAAGTCATCCATCCCGCAAGGGTGGCCCTTACAGGAAGGTCCGATTCCCCGCCGATGTTCGATACCGTCGAAATAATCGGCAAAGAAGTGTGCCTAAAAAGGCTTGAGAAAGCTTTTCAACTGCTTCAATAATCGTTTTTCCCAAAACCCGGCATTCTCCGCAAAAAAGTGAAATTTCTGTTTTTTTGAACCGACATTGTCTTGTATCGGATCTTGTGAAAGGAGTATTCTATGCCATCTGCAGCAAGTCTTGTCCCGCAAAAGGGTCCGGTTGCTCTTTTTGCCAACAGCGCCAATAGAGCGGTACAGGGCTTTTCCCTTTTGGAGATCAATGGAAAGCCAAGGATAGTTGAAGTGGTAACTCCTTCAACTGAGCGCGCAAGATACAGCGGCCTTCTTTCCTGGATAGAAGAAAGGGACCTGTACTTCCACAGTATTGACACAAGCGAAAGGCTTTCCCCAAGCAAAAGATGCGCTGCAGAGCTGCGGAGTGCCGATGCCGTAATTATTCCCTCTGCACTACCGGGCAGCAAAACGGAAGAGGCTCTCTATCAAAGCTTTCTCGGTCCGGTAAGACAGGGAACAGCGCTAATTCACCCGATCTCTATGAGGAATATGGCCGGGGTGTTTAACTACAATTACTTTTACGGAAGCGGCGCAATGCAGGCACAGTATGAGGCCGTACTTAGCTGCGCTTCACAGATAGTAAGGGTTGATTTTGCCCAGATACTGTTCAACGCCGCAAAAAGCCTCGGGTTTGAGCTTCAGACAAAAAGGGATCGCAATTTTGCTTTTGCGGAAAGGTTCCAACTCAGGTACATGATGCCCGGAGGCAATTGGGAACTGCCTAACCGGGAGCTTAACGAGGCTTCGGGGCTTCTGCAGAACGGTGGCCTTAAAGGCAATATCTTTTTTGCAAGCCCGCACGCCGATGATCTGGTCATTGCCGCCGGAGCTTTTGTCGCCAGCCTGACCGCAAAGGGCTGGAACTGCCTTGACCTTGTCTTTGCAAGCGGCCAGGGCGGCGTCACAGCTGATTTCATACTTAAGAATAAAGAACAGCTGCTCGGCTCCCTGCCCGCCAGAAGCGCAGAAAGACAGCTTTTACTGAACAATTATTACGTTCTTGAGGCCCTGCCTCCCGGAAGCGAGGAAAGCAAGGCTGCCGAAAGGTTCATAAAGACATTCGTCAGGATGAGTGAGCTTGCCGAAACAGATAAGCCTCTCGGGGCCGTTCCCGAACTGCTCAACCTGCCCTTTTATGACAACAGGAATCCCGACGGCAGCAGAGTAATACTGCCGTTCGAATACGACCTGGTCCGGACGGCTCTTGCGCACAATTTTGACAGGGTGGACATGGTGTTTGCTCCGCTCAAGGGCGATATGCATCCCGATCATGTGGCAACAAGGACCATAGCGCTTAAAATAGCCGCGGGACTCGCGGTAGAACAGGGATCCCCGATACCCGTTTTTTCTTATGCCTCGCCCTGGTTCACCGGAGCCACCCCTATCAACGCACTCCTTTATTATCAGCCTCAGAGCGGTTTTTCAAAACAATATCCGGCAGTCAAGTCATTTGGAAGAGCTCTGGCCATTGCAGGGACAGAACTTTCCTGCGGCTTTGCCGCGGCCCCTCCGGCCCTGGGCGCTTACTGCGGGGGAGATACGGACAGGATAATAGCTGAAGGGTTTAATATCTCTGTCAAACAATAAGAGGAAGGAGGTCGGGCAAACGTTCTTTGTTCCATTTTTCGCGATCTAACATAAAAGGAGAAAAGAAATGTCCGCCAGTCATATCGTTGTCGGAGAAGGCCGCACGAACTGTTCGAGGCTTGCAAACTCTTTCGCTCGCATAGGCATACCTTCTATTGGCTTTCGCGCAGACAAGTTGTCCGTACATGTTTTCAGGAACAGGGAAGAAATGGGCAGAGCGGCAGCTTTTGCTTTTGAACAACAAGTGCAAAGAGTGGTTGACAGACACGGGGCTTTTAGAGGCATCTTTGCGGCAGCCCCGTCGCAAAACGACGTCTACGCCAGTCTTATCCAAAGCGGCACTTTCCCGTGGCAGGCGGCAGAAGGACTTTTTATGATGGACGAGTACACAAAACTTTCTCCGACCGATCCCAGAAGCTTCCGTTATTATCACAACACAAAGCTCTGGGGGCCTCTTCTTTCCCTTGGCAGGGCTCTTGACCCGCAAAAGATCTTTCAATTGTACGGAGAAGCCCAACCCGAAGCTGAATGCTTAAGATATGCCGGCCTGCTTGCCGCAGGCAAAGCTCCCGTTGTTGTTGAAGGCGGCTTTGGGGAAATCAATGCCCACATAGCCTTTAACGATCCTCCTGAAGCTGATTTTGGAGATCCTTTCCTTGTCAAACTCATCGAGCTTGCCATTGAAGCAAAGCAGCAGCAGGTTAACGAGGGCCATTATGCCAGCGTGGAAGAACTTCCTGACGCACTGACGCTTACTGTCCCGGCATTGACAAGAAATCCTTTTTACACGGTGAACTACTGGTCCAGCGTAGTCCCGACAGAGAACAAAGCCTCCGGGGTCTTTGCCGCGCTCTTTTCCCCTGTCAGCGCCGCAATCCCCGGGACCGCCTTGAGGTCCTCCATGGTAGGGTCTGCAAGCCTTTTCCTTGACCTTGCTTCATCTTACCTGGTAAGAGAAGAACTGTCCCGTTTGGACTTTCTTGACTTTTCCAGTCTTGAACGGACCCCAAGTCCCGCGCGTCAAGAGCCCGCGCCCCATGACCCGATAGAAGGCCTTGGCGGCAGTGAGGACGGAATGGAACCTTTGTCCGAAAGAAAAGGGGGCACAGGGGAACAATTGAGGGGAAGAGACATGGGATAGGCCGATCTG
>JBAZKV010000020.1 GCA_041650635.1 Candidatus Margulisiibacteriota bacterium
GCGGCCAAATGGAAATCAATATCCCGGCGGCCTTCTAAACCCGCCGTAAACATTCTCTATCTCTTCGCACACTTTCAGCAGAGCAAGGTCCTCTCCTCTGGCCCCTATTACCTGAACACCCATCGGAAGCCCGCCGGAAGAAGACATTGCCGGCAGAGAAACCGCGGGATGCCCGCTAAAATTGAAAAGGATGTTGTAAGCCAGCGCTGCGACCAGCCAGCTGACCTTTGTGCCGTCAATGTCTATCTTTGGACTAAAAGGGTCATCCCAGGCCCCGTGCATCATCCTCGGCATATGAGCAAAAGCCTCAACGGGAAATACCGGGGTCAACCAGGCATCATATTCAACAAGAAGAGAATCCAAGGAGGCAGTAAAGTTTCCCCTCGTTTCCATCAGGCTTTCAAATCCTTTTTTTTCAGCAGAAATCGAAGTTCCCTTGAATAATCCCTGCATTATCCCCCTTCCCGCTCCCCCCGGAACAGGCAAAAGCGGAAGCAGGCTTTGTCTAACATATCTTGTGAAGGGGTCTGCAGAATAAGACATATATCCAGCAAGAAGGCTGCAGGCAGCTTCCTGCGCTTCTTCTATACAAAGCCTAGACTGCGGCAATTCTTCCACAACCGCTCCGGCGCTTTCCAGGCTGCCGATAAGCCTTTCAAACTGAACGCGGGTGTCCCGGCTTACCGGAACATCTCCCAGGGAGCCAGAATACGCCAGTTTCATTTCTTTCAGCTTTATGCCGCTGGTTTCTTCTTCGGTTGCGTCAACAAGCGCACTTAACAAAAGCCGCAGGTCATCCACCGTCCTTGCAATAGGGCTTACCGCGGCCCACTTGCCGAAAAAATTCCATTCTTGAGGCCTAGCTACAGGCCTAATAGAATCCCGTATCCCGGCCAAAGGTATGAGCCCTCCGGTGGGCTTTATCCCGCAAACGCCCGTAAAATGAGGGGGCAGCCGGCCCGAGCCTCCGCAATCCGCGGCCAGGTCCCCCATGGACAGTCCTGCCGCCACGGCAGCGGCAGATCCTCCCGAAGAGCCTCCTGTAGTACATTTGATGTCCCAGGGATTATTGGGGTGCCCGGTATTCTCATCATATGAATCATATGTCCGGCCAAAAGGACAGAGGGCGGTTTTCCCCAGTATCACCGCTCCTGCATCAATTAACCGCTGCACGGCATAAGCATTTTTTGCGGGAACATTATCCGCCAATCTGCGGCTTCCGCATTTTGTTGGGATACCGGCGGTATTATAAAAATCCTTTACCGTTAAAGGCACGCCGTGCAGAGGCCCCCGCCAACGGCCGTTTTTCAGCTCTGCATCAAGAAGACCGGCGCTTTCCATCACGCCGTCTCCATTAAGGGCGGCCAGAGCGTTCAACTGCGGATTGCGCAGTATCTGTTCAAGATGATCATGCGCGGCCAGGCGGCTGGTCACAGCCCCTCTTCTTATCATCCCTGACAGTTGTGATATATTGGAAAATACTATTTTTGTCATCTAACTATTTTTCGTCAACTTCAGGGAAGGATTTCATTTGAAATCGACGCTGCGGACTGCCAACCTTAAAAGGTTTCGAGCTCTGGCCGTTGTGATCTTGAAACCGAAACGGGCCGGCACCCAATTCAAATAGGCATGTGAACTTTTTGAAAGCAAAGTTTGCTTTTTCAGTCTTGACACTTGCGCCATTCCTGCGTGATAATGGTTTCGTGAAAAAGAAACTTGTCTGGGGCTTTTTGGGGGCGGTTTTATTTGCCGCCGCAGCCATATTGTTGACAGCGCCTGAAGACAAAAAGAGCGGCACATCCAAACCCTTTCACAACAACCTGCCCCTCTATTTTGTGGAGAACAGGGGCCAGGCAGGCCCTGCAGATATCAAATACCACGCTCAAACAAAAACAGCCGATATCTACTTTGGGAAAGACCGCTCTGTTATAAGCATTAAAGGCCCCGGGAACAGGGAAAAAAGTGTTCTGCGGCTGGAATACCTGGGAGCAGGCAGCGGCACAAAGATCTCGGGCAGGGACAGGACAAAAGCTGTCTTTAATTATCTCACCGGCAATAAAAAGGAGGGACACAAAACAAATGTCCCCTCTTACTTCGGGATAATACTGAAGAACCTTTATAACGGCATCGACCTTGAATACGGGTCAAAGAACGGCTCCGTCAAATCTGAGTTCGTAATAGGCAGAAAAGGCAAGGCTGCAGACATTCGATTAAGGTACGCAGGCGCTGACTTCCTTTCAATAAACAAGAGCGGCGACCTCATAGTAAAGGCCGGGGCTGTAAAGCTGGTAGAATCAAAGCCCTATGCTTACCAAATAATAGGCGGCAAGATCGCAACAGTAGAAGCGCATTATGTCCTCCTTGCGCATGACACTTACGGCTTCAAGACCGGCAATTATAACAAACTTCATCCTCTTATAATAGATCCCACGCTTGTTTTTTCCGGTTATATCGGAGGAACGGGCAATGATGAGGGGGAAGAGATCTTTGTTGACAGTTCCGGCTATATTTACATAGGATGCGAAACTTACTCGGACAATTTTCCGTCCACTCCTGGGGCATACCAAACCACCCGGGCCGGGACTCAAAATCTGGTCATCAGCAAACTGTCCCCGGACGCTTCCGGACTTGAGTTCTCGACCTATTTCGGGGGCAACGGGCAGGATTTTGTTAACGCTCTTAAGTGCGATGATTCAGGGAACATCTATGTCGGAGGATACACCAACTCCTCAAATCTCCCTGCCACCCCCGGCTGTTACGACAACACACGCTCGGGAGCCCTGGACTGTTTTGTTCTCAAACTGAACAGTACGGGAAGCGCGGTACTCTACTGCTCCTATTTTGGAGGCTCTGACAATGACGTGGCTTACGCCTCCTGTGTGGACGATTCTTACAACATCTATCTTTCGGGTTATTGCTCCTCTGACATGCCCACTACACCAAATGCGTATAAAACCGTTTTCCCGGGCGGCACCTCAAATTTTGCCGCAAAACTTTCCCCCTCGGGTCTTGGAGCAAATGACCTTATCTACAGCACCTTTATAGGGAGCGGGACTACCAGACAGATGCAGGTGGATAGCAGCGGCAATGTCTGCCTTGTCGGGGACACCACATCTTCGGAGTACCCCGTCACCTCGGGTTGTTTCCAGCCGACATTTGGCGGCGGCGACAGGGATGCCTTTGTGACAAAATTGAACAGCGACGGGAGCGATCTTGTCTTTTCCACCTTTCTCGGCGGCAGCGACACCGACAGGGGCTGGCAGGCCAATGTCGATGCTTCATCAAATGTTTACGCAAGCTGCACAACTCTCTCGACCGATTTTCCCGTTAGCGGGGGGGCCTTTCAAACCTCGAGGCCTTCCGCTCTTCTAAACGGGTCCCTTTCAAAATTCAGCCCCGAAGGGGCCCTGCTCTATTCGACCTATGTAGGAGGATCAGGTGTCGATAACAGCCTAAAAATGGCGGCAGCCCGGTCCGGAGATATTTTTTTAGCTGGTTATACCACTTCCGCGGATTTTCCGGTTACTGATGACGCGTACCAAAAGGAACTCAAGGGAGGTTACGACGGCCTTCTGATCAGGCTGTCCCCTTCGGGCAACGGCTCTTCAGACCTTGTCTATTCTACATTTTTCGGGGGGTCATCAGATGACACTCTCAAAGATCTCTTTCTTACACAGAGCAACACGCTCTATATTTTTGGCTACAGCGCCTCTAACGACATGCCGGTTACCGCGGGAGTTTACAGCGCTGTCAATTCGGGGGGCACTGATGCTGTTTATGTCAGGTTCGAACTGGGGCCTCCCGCGCCGAGTTCCTTTTTGAGCGCCGCGGCTTCAACAACTTCCCTTTCACATTCCTGGGCAGTGAACTCCACAAATGAAAGCGGTTTTTACATAGTGGACGGCAGCGGGGCCATAAGGTTAAGGGTCCCGGCAGCCGCCTCAACAACTGTCGAAGCCGCTCTGCTTCCCAATACGCTCTACACTTCAAGGTGCACCGCGTACAACGGGGACGGGGCTTTTACCTCCGAGGCCTCGTCAAAGTATACCTGGATAGAGGCCCCTTCCGGCCTTGGTTCAATTAATACCTCTTCAACAAGCATAACAGTGAAAGCCGAGGGAACTTTCAGTAATCTGTCCCTGGGCAGTTCCGGAATACTGATAGAAAACCTGACGGACGGCACGAACAGCGGCTGGATAAAGGCAGACAGCTGGACCTTTTCGGACCTTTTACCGGGCACCGAATACAGCTTCAGGGTAAGATCAAGGAACGGGGACGCCATAGAGAACCCGGTCCCGTTCTCAAAAACTCTGGCCACAGCAGCTAAAACGCCGATATCGGTCTACAGCGCCGGGGTACAGCTTAGGGACGGCGACACCGTCTCCAGCAGGCTGGCATTTTCCGGGATAGCCTCAACAACAGAAGCACTGGACGCTTCATCGGTAAGGATCTATCTGGACGGCTCGCTTGTCAGTGATGGGACTTATTCCTATTATGATTCTTTCGAACAGGCTCCGGACAGGGCTACCATTTCTTATTCCGTCAGAACTCCTCTTGCCGCAGGGACCCACACGCTGAGCATAACTGCCGGAGGGTCTGGAGGCTCATTGTTCGAGGCAAGCCTTGTCGACCTGAGAGTGGCTTCCGAAACCGGCAGCCAAGGCATCATAGGCGCTGTGCTGGCGCACCCCAATCCCTACGATCCTTCTTCCGGCAATGCAAGGATCACCTACAACCTGGAAAAGGATTCAGCCATAGCGCTTTATATCTTCGGGATAAACGGCAGGCTGGTGCTTAAGAAAGAATTCCTTTCCGGATCCAACGGAGGCAAGGCGGGTTTTAACGATGTTGCCTGGGACGGTAAGGATGATTTTGGAAACGAACTGGGCAACGGCGTGTATGCGGTAAGGATAGTGGACAAGGCAGGCATGAAAGTGATAGGAAAAAGCAAAGTCGCCATCATATGCGGCAGCGCATCAAAAACCGGTGCTCCGTTGTGGCCTCTTGCCGCCGTTATCACTGCTGTTCTGGGGCTTACGGCTTCCGGCGGGGCACACAGGTTCTACAGAGCGCTAAAAAGAAAAAAATGATCCGCAAAGGGGCTTTAGAACAGCTTTTCCTGCTCGCCTGATCTGGCAACGGCCGCTTTGACAAAATCCCTGAACAGAGGATGGGGTCTGTTTGGCCTGGACTTGAATTCCGGATGGTACTGGACAGCTATGAAGAAAGGATGATCTGCTATTTCTACCACTTCAACGAGATTCGCATCCGTATAGATGCCGCTGCATTTTAATCCTTTTTCCTCAAGCACAGAACGAAGGTCGTTGTTAACCTCATACCTGTGGCGGTGCCGTTCGTAGATCCATTCTTCCTGATAGCACTCAAAAAGCCTGGTCCCCTGCTCCACCTTGCACGGATAAGCCCCCAGCCTCATGGTCCCGCCCATGTCTTTTATATTTTTCTGGTCGGGTATGTAATCGATCACAGGAAATTTGGTATGCGGGTTGAATTCCGAGCTGTTGGCATCCGCCATGCTGCAAACGCTGCGGGCAAATTCTATGACCGCGCACTGCATACCGAGGCAGAGTCCCAGGAACGGGACCTTGTTTTCCCTGGCATATTTGATGGCCTTGATCTTTCCCTCTATTCCCCTTGAGCCAAACCCTCCGGGCACGATTATCGCGCAGGCGCCGACAAAATGCCTTGAAACATCGTCTTCTTTTTCTATCTCTTCCGAATTAACCCACATAAGCTCGACCTTGACATCCGAGGCGATCCCGCCGTGCTTTAGAGCCTCCACAACGCTCAGATAAGCATCGTTAAGTTCGACATATTTGCCTACAAGCGCTATCTTTACGGACCTTGCGGGGTTCTTTATGACCTCCACCATCTTTTTCCATTCGGACAGGTCCCCGTCGCCGCATTCAAGGCCCAGATACTTAATGAGGGTGTTGTCCACTTTTTCCTTTTGGAGAGAGAGCGGGACCTCGTATATGGAAGAGGCGTCCGGAAGGCCGATCACGGCATCTTTGTCCGTATCGCAGAAGAGGGCTATCTTTTCTTTAAGTTCCTGCGTTATCGGCTCAGTAGAGCGGCATACTATGATCTCCGGATGTATCCCGATGCCCCTGAGTTCTTTTACGCTGTGCTGGGTCGGTTTGGTCTTGAACTCCGCGGTGGTTTCAAGGAACGGGACCAGGGTAACATGGATATGGACTACATTGGCGTGCCCGACTTCTTTTGAGAACTGCCTGGCGGCTTCAAGAAAGGGCAGGCTCTCAATGTCCCCTACCGTGCCCCCTATCTCGCAGATAACAACATCAAACTCTTCCTCTTTAGTGACCCTTCTGATCCTGTCCTTTATTTCGTTGGTTATGTGCGGAACCACCTGGACCGTACCCCCCAAAAAGTCGCCTCTTCTCTCCTTCTGCAGAACTGTCCAGTAGACCATCCCGGTGGTGATGTTGTTGACCTTTCCAAGGTAGGTGTCTATGAACCTTTCATAATGACCCAGGTCAAGGTCTGTTTCGGCCCCGTCCTCGGTAACAAAGACCTCTCCGTGCTGATAGGGGTTCATAGTACCCGGATCGACATTGATGTATGGATCCAGCTTTTGAACGGTGACCCGCAGTCCCCTTGACTTAAGCAGCCTGCCAATAGAAGAGGCCACTATCCCCTTGCCCAGGGACGAAACAACTCCGCCGGTTATAAAAATATATTTGGGTTTCTTATCCTCCGACAATTCCGTCTCCTTCCACCTCCGAAGCTCTTAGCCTGACTATCTTTATCCTGGTTATCCTCTTTTTAAAGACCCTTTCAACATAGATCCTCAGGTCCTCGAATCTTGCAATGTCCCCCACTGTCGGCAGTTTGCCGAGGAGAGACACCACAAAACCTCCAACGGTATCGTAATCGCCTTCGGGAAGCGCGGTCCCGACCTTTTCGTTGACCTCAACCACGGAAAGCCTGGCATCCACAAGCGCCGAGCCGTCGCTTAGGATGTCGACCGTTTTTTCCTCGATATCGAATTCGTCCTTTATCTCGCCCACTATCTCTTCTATAAGGTCCTCAAGGCTCACAATGCCTGCCGTGCCGCCGTACTCATCCACTATTATAGCAATATGCATGTGCGAAGACTGCATCTGGCGCAGCAGATCGTCAAGTTTTTTTGATTCCGGAACGAACAGCGGAGGCCGCAGCAGTTCTTTGAGCTCTGTCTGTTTACCCATGGCAAAGATGCCGATCAGGTCTTTGGCAAAAAGCACCCCCGTGATATTATCCACCGTCCCCTCATACACAGGTATCCTGGAGTGCCCTGCTTCGATTATCCTTGCGGCAGCTTCTTTTAGGGGGGTTGATACTTCAAGACAGACCATATCCGGCCTCGGGGTCATCACAGCTTTAGCGGTAGTGTCCCCGAACTCAAAGATGCTGTGTATCATTTCTTTTTCTTCCTGCTCAAGGACACCTTCTTCGTGCCCTACGGAAAGCAGCATCTTAAGCTCCTCTTCTGTCACGAACGGGACCTTGCTTGCTGCATCTCCTCCAAAAAGCTTTATCAGGGGCCTGCAGAGGATGTCCAGCACATAGATCACAGGATAAAAAATAAGGGACAAGAATGAGATGACGGGCCCCACAAAAAGCGCGATGCGGTCGCTCAGGCGGATAGCTATGGTCTTGGGAGTGATCTCTCCGAATATCAGGATCAGAAAGGTCATGGTTAGCGCGGCCGTTGTCACCGCAACACTTTCGCTCATAAGTCCTCTGCGCTCGAACAGGTTCATGAAGATATAGGTGGCGATCGAGGCCGCCCCCATGTTGACCAGATTGTTCCCTACCAGTATGGTGGAGAGCATTTTATTAGGGTTCTCTCTGAGGTCGTAGAGGGCTTTTGCCCCAAAAAATCCCTGGCCCAGGAACTTCTTTATCTTTATCCTGCTGACCGAGGTCAGCGCCGTCTCGGACATGGAAAAGAAGGCCGAGCAGGCCACTAACAAGGCCAGGATCAAGATCTCGTTAAGCACTCTTTAACTCCTGAACACCAGGACGATCAGCCTTGGCAAAAAGATATAACAGCCTATCACAACGGAGGCTATCGCCGCAACAAGCACCGCTCCTGCGGCAACATCTTTTGCGACCATGGCCCTGATCTTTCTGGTGAGCATCATCAGATTTACGATCTCTTCCATAGCGGTGTTAAGCAGCTCGAGCACCACCACCGAAGAGATCACCAGGACTAGGATCATCATCTCGACAAAACTTATCTGGAGCAGCACCCCGAGGATAACGGCAAACGCCCCTGTTGCAAGATGTATCTTTAGGTTTCTCTGCGTGCGGAAGGCATAGACCAGTCCCCTGCCGGCATAGCCCAGGCTTTCAGCGAATTTTCTTGGCATAGCGGTCTTCTTTTTCCCTCATTACCATTCTATCAGATTTTGACAGATGGTCATATCCCGCCAGGTGGAGGGCTCCGTGGATGGCAAGCCTTTTGAGCTCATCCTCAAGGGATGCCCCAAATCTGCGGGCATTCCTTTTGGCCGAATCAGTGGAAATGACAACCTCTCCGAGGATCCCTTCCTCTCCCATTTCAAAAGAGAGGACATCCGTTGCCCTGTTGAGCCCTCTGAACTTTTTGTTGAGCCTTCTGATCTCGGGGTCCTTTACAAAAACAACGCTTATCCTGCCCTTTATTTTTTCGGCCCTTGCCACCAAAGCGGCAAGCCTATTTAACTTCTTTAACATCCGCGCCAAGCCCGGTAAGTTTTTGCAGGAATTTTTCATACCCTCTTACTATATGCCTGTCCGTGTCGTCAATAAGCGTCTGGCCCTCGGCAGACAGCCCGGCCAGCACAAGCGCAGCTCCTGCCCTAAGGTCTGACGCCCTTACCGGAGCACCCGACAGTTTTGGCACCCCTTTTATTATCATGCTGTGCCCTTCGGTCTGGATATCCGCGCCCATCCTGTTGAGTTCGTTGACATGCATGAACCTGTTCTCAAAGATGGTCTCCGTTATAACGGAGGCGCCGTCCGCAACTGAGAGTAGGGCCGAGAACTGCGGCTGCATGTCCGTAGGAAATCCCGGATAAGGCAGGGTTTTTATGTTTACGGCCTTTGGCGCATTTTTTGCGCTGACCCTGACAGAGGTCTCTTTTGTTTCGACCTCGGCCCCTGCCTCCGCCAGTTTTGCCGCTATCACAGCAACATCCTCGGGAATAATATCTTTTACGGTAACAGAGCCTTTTGTAACCGCTGCCGCCACCATAAAGGTCCCTGCTTCTATCCTGTCCGGTATTATCCTGTAATCCTGCGCCTTGAGCTGTGCAACTCCGCTTATCGTTATTTTTTCCTCTCCGGCGCCCTTGATATCGGCTCCGCATTTGTTAAGAAAACGGGCCAGGTCCTTAATTTCGGGTTCCTGAGCCGCGTTCTCTATTACTGTTGTACCTTCGGCCAGGGTAGAGGCCATCATAAGGCTTTCGGTTGCGCCTACCGATGGAAAATCCAGGTAGATGTTGCTGCCTTTTAGTTTTTTTGCCTCCGCGATAACAAAACCGTGCTCCATTCTTATGACCGCCCCCATCGCCTCAAGGCCTTTGATATAGAAATTTACGGGCCGGGAGCCGATCGCGCAGCCTCCCGGCAGCGGTACTTTTGCAAGACCTTCCTTTGCAAGGATGGGACCTATCACAAAAAAAGAAGCCCTCATTTTTGTGACCAGTTCGTAAGGCGCCACATGCCTGATCTTGCCGCCCACCCAGACATGGACCCTGCCCGGCTCGCTGTACTCCACTCTCATTCCCAGAGCGCGCAGCACCCTTATCATGGTTATCACATCGTGCAGAAGAGGGATATTTGAGATCACGGTCTCTCCGCCAAGCAGAATGGTGGAAGCAAGGATCGGGAGCGCGGAATTCTTTGAACCGCTTATCTCTACAGAGCCGTTAAGCGGGGTGCCGCCTCTGACAAGTATCTTTCTCATATTAATAGGTAAAGACCGTCACGCTGTCGGGAAGCACTCTGGCAAAGCCTCCCTTTATGGCGACCTTTTGCGTTATTTTGCCGCTGTCAAAAGAGACCTCTCCCTCTTTAAGGTGGACAGCCATCGGAATATGTCCCGGAAGCACTCCAAGAGAGCCTCCCTGTGTCATAAGCGAGACCTGTTCAGCCTGCGCTTCGGCAATTATCTTTTCCGGCTCAATTATCCTTAGTTTTATCGGCATCCTTTATGACCTCGTCTATCGTTCCCTTCATGTAAAAACTGTTCTCGGGAACAGCGTCGTGCTTTCCCTCGATTATTTCTTTGAAGGCCCTGATCGTTTCGGAAAGGGGCACATACTTGCCTTTTCTTCCCGTGAATTCTTCCGCGACAAAAAAGGGCTGGGAAAGGAATTTTTGGATCCTTCTTGCCCTTGCCACTATCAGCTTGTCCGAAGCGGAAAGCTCTTCTATCCCCAGTATGGCAATGATATCCTGAAGTTCTTTGTACCTTTGAAGTATCTTCACTACTTCTTTTGCCGTATCAAAATGGTCCTGCCCGATTATCCTGGGGTCCATTATCCTTGAAGAAGATTGAAGAGGATCGACCGCGGGATATATGCCCAGTTCCATAAGGGACCTTGAAAGCACGATCGTTGAGTCAAGATGAGAAAAGGTGGTCGCGGGCGCCGGGTCCGTAAGGTCGTCCGCCGGAACATATATTGCCTGGACCGAAGTGATGGAGCCGTCCTTTGTAGAGGCTATGCGCTCCTGTATCTGCCCCATTTCTGTTGACAGGGTCGGCTGGTACCCCACAGCGGAAGGCATTCTTCCAAGCAGGGTCGAGACCTCCGATCCCGCCTGAACAAATCTGAAAATATTATCGATAAAAAGCAGAACATCCTGCTTGCCCTCATCCCTGAAGTATTCGGCAAAAGCCAGTCCCGACATTGCGATGCGGAACCTTGCCCCGGGAGATTCGTTCATCTGGCCGAATACCAGGACGGTCTTATCGATAACTCCGGACTGGCGCATCGAAAGGATGAGGTCGTTGCCTTCCCTGCTCCTTTCACCCACTCCGGTAAAGATGGACACTCCTCCGTGCTCTGTAGCGATATTCCTGATCAGTTCCATCACAACGACGGTCTTGCCCACCCCCGCCCCTCCAAAGAGCCCCACCTTGCCGCCTTTGGGATAAGGGACCAGAAGGTCTATCACCTTGATCCCGGTCTCAAAAACTTTTTCCTCCGTCTCCACTTTTGTAACAGAAGGGCTGGGCCTGTGTATGGGATACCGCTTTTCGCTCTTAACCTCGCCTTTGTTGTCTATCGGTTGTCCCAGAAGGTTGAACACTCTTCCAAGAGCGTTCTTCCCGACCGGAACGCTTATGGGCTCCTTCATATCCACAACTTCCAGCCCTCTTGAAAGCCCGTCCGTTGACCCCATAGCTATGCACCTAACCTGCCCGTCGCCAAGGTATTGCTGAACTTCCATCACTATTTCGCCGCCGTTAAACGGCACAGAGACCGCATCATTTATCCTGGGAAGTTCTGCGGCGTCAAAACTTGCATCCACCACCGGGCCCACTATCTGCACTATCCTGCCTTTACCCATTATTTAAGTGCCTCCGCGCTTCCTGTTATTTCTATCAGATCGCCTGTTATCTGTGACTGTCTTGCCTTGTTGCCCGCCAGAGTAAGGGCCTCTATCATGTCTTTGGCGTTCTCCGTGGCCTGCTGCATGGCTATCATCCTGGCCGCGTTCTCGCTGGCATCCGAATCAAGGATCACCTGGACCACCATTGTTTCAAGATATCTGATCAGCATCTCTTCCAAAAAAATGCGGCTGTCCGGCTCAAAAACGAACGGGGGCAGATGGAACTGCGTATTGGGATAAACTTCCGAGAAGAGCGGCATTTCTTTTACCGGAATGTGGTCAAGGTGCTTTTCCTCTTCAAAGATCAGAGGCAGCAGCCTAAGGGCGGAGATCTGAGCCTTTGAAGCGGACACAAAATGATTGTAGAAGAGATAGACCTCTTCCACCGCAGACTTTTTATAAAGCGCGGCTGCCTCTCTTACCAGGTCCCTTGCGGTCTCGTCCCGGTTAGAAAAAGGAGCTGTGTTGTGCCCGGAAATGACATCAAAGCCTCTTCTTTTCAAAAACTCGGACCCCTTTTTCCCTACCGTGATGAACCTTACCCTTCTCCCCTTTGCTTTTTCTTCCTGTGCCGCCTCCTCAACTTTGTGCAGCAGCGCCGTGTTAAGGGCTCCGCACATGCCCTTGTCCGAGGTAAAAACAACAAAAAGGACCAGCCCTGTTTTCCTGACCTCGCAGAGCTTAAGGCTGGAGCGCGTTTGCCTTGAAAGGGACTCTACCAGCTGCGAAACAAAAGAGTGAAGTTCTTCCGAATAAGAAGCCGCCGAGACGGCAAGACGGCTCGATTTTTGATACTTGATGGAAGCCATTGTTTCCATGGCTTTGGTGACCTTGGCTATGTTGGCCACGGCCTTTATCTTGCGTTTATAGTCCAGGCGGCCGCTCATTTAGTTCCTTTTCCCGATAAAAAGAGCTTTTTATAGTTTTCCACTGCTTCTTCAAGCCTCTTTTCCGCCCATTCTTCAAGGACCTCTTTTTTTTCTATGTCGTCTGCGACCTCGCAGTAATTGCTCCTTACAAATTCCAGGAGCCCTTTCTCAAAATCAACGATCTGTTCGGCCTTAAGGTCGTCAAGATGCCCCGTGGTCCCGCAATAAATGGAGATAACCTGCCAAGATACATCCATAGGGACATACTGGTCCTGCTTGAGGATTTCCGTAAGCCTCTGTCCCCTATCAAGCTGCCTTTGGGAGCTTTTGTCCAGGTCCGAGGTGAACTGGGCAAAAGCGGCCAGTTCCCTGTACTGGGCAAGGTCAAGCCTCAGGCTTCCCGCCACTTTCTTCATCGCCTTTATCTGCGCCGAGCCTCCCACCCTGGATACCGACAGCCCTACATTAACCGCCGGACGGATCCCGGAATTGAACAGGTCGTTCTCCAGATAGATCTGGCCGTCGGTAATAGAAATGATATTAGTCGGTATATAGGACGAGATATCTCCGGCCTGGGTCTCCACAATAGGAAGCGCCGTAAGCGAGCCGCCGCCTTTTTCTTCGCTGAGCTTGGAAGCCCGCTCAAGCAGTCTCGAATGAAGATAAAAGATATCTCCCGGGTACGCTTCTCTGCCCGGAGGCCTCCTCAAAAGAAGTGAAAGCTGCCTGTAGGCGACCGCGTGCTTTGAAAGATCATCATAAATGACCAGGGCATTGTCACCCTTATAAAGGTATTCTTCTGCCATCGCGCAGCCCGCATACGGGGCTATGTACTGGAGCGACGGAGAGTCCGTAGGAGAGGCAAATACTATCGTCGTGTATTCCATTGCGCCGCGGCTTTTCAAGATATCGTATATCTTTGCCACCAATGAGGTCTTTTGCCCTATCGCGACATAAAAACATCTGACGCCGGATTTTTTTTGGTTAAGTATAGCATCAATTGCAATCGCGGTCTTGCCGACCCCCCTGTCCCCTATTATCAGCTCTCTCTGGCCCCGTCCGATGGGGATCATCGAGTCCACCGCCTTAAGCCCGGTCTGAAGCGGCCTGTTCACCGGCGCCCTGTCTATAACGGACGGAGCAACTATTTCTATTGGGCGCTCCTTGTCCGAAATGATGCAGGGGCCTCCGTCAAGAGCTTCGCCTAAAGGATTGACTATCCTGCCTAAAAGGGCATCCCCAACGGGGACAGAGACGACTTTCCCGGTCCTTTTTACGCTGTCGCCTTCTTTGACCTTTTCTGCGTCCCTTAAGATTATCACTCCTACGCTGTCGGACAAAAGCGAAAGGGCGATCCCTATGGGGCCTGAGGAAAATTCAAGGAGCTCCATAGACATCACGTTCTCAAGGCCGTAGACAGAGGCTACCCCGTCCCCGGCAGAGGCCACAAAGCCCTGCTCCGAGATCTCTGAGAGGCCTTCATAGCCTTCGATCTCTTTTCTCAGCGCTTCGCTGATCTCCGATGGTTTTAGCACCTTGAGAGCTCCCTTCTGAGCGCGGTCAGCTTTGCGGCCGTGCTTACATCTATGATCCTGTCCCTTATGCCTATCTTTGCTCCCGAGATAATAGAAGGATCGACGATGTTCTCGATAATGATCTTCTTGCCGGTCTTTTTGGAAAGGACCTCGGAAAGCCTGGACAGCTGGAGCTGCTTTAAAGGAGATGCGGTCGTAACAACGGCTTTTTCCTCGTTCTTTGCGGCGCGGCAAAGCGCCTCGAACTCTGTACGCGCGTCAAACAGGCAGCGCTCTCTCTTGTTCCTGTGGATAAGCCCCAAAAACTTTACAAAGCCGGGGCTGAGCAAGGGAGAGAACATCTTTCTGTAGATCGAGACTTTCTGCTCCGCGCTGAATTGCGGAGCAAAGAACATCGCTCTAAAATCCTTTGACCTCTTCATGGCATCCGTGAACTGTTCAAAATCAAGGGACAATTGCCGCAAGGCTTCTGCGCCTTTTGCCGACATCGCCAGCGCCCTGGCGTATTTTTTTGAAGCGTTCCTCATGTCAGTTGAGTTCGGCCTTTTCTATCCGCTCTATTGCTTCGTTTATTGAATCGTCCCGGTCCTTTTCCGAAATAGACCTCTTGAGCAGTTTTTCGCTCGCAAGAACTATCAGCTGGGCCAGCTGGCCTTTGGCCTGTCTTATAGCCTGGTCCTTTTCCTCCTGCGCCTGCGCCTCGGCCCTTTTTATCAGCTGGGCTGCATCAAGTTTGGCGGCCTCAAAAGCATCGGTCTTTATCTTGACCGCAAATTCCGATGCCTTCTTGATGATACGGCCCGCTTCTTCTTCGGCTGCGCTCAGTCTGTTCTCATAAGAGGTCTTAAGGTCTCCCGCTTCAAGAAGCCTGCCCTCCGCCTCTTTTATCTGCGAGGCGATCTTTTCTTTGCGCTGCCTCACCATGTTTTCCAGAGGCTTGAAAAGGAAAGCCTTAAGGATCCAGACCAGCAGCAAAAAATTGACGATCACGGCAAGAATAGTGCCGTTTATTTCAAGCATTTTTGTTCATTCCTGTAAGGGACTTTCCTTGTTCCTATTTGAACGGGTTCACAAAGATCAGCACAATTGCTATCAGCAGCACATACAGGGTAAGGGATTCAATAAATGCAAGCCCCACAATGAGCGCCTGCGTTATCGGGCCCCTTGCTTCCGGCTGCCTGGCAATGGATTCCAGAGCCTTTCCTGTTGCGTTGCCCTGGGCAACGGCCGAGGCTATCGCCGCGATCGCAAGGGCAAAAGCCGCGGAAAAGATCGAGACCGCCGCTATCACTGGCTGGTTCATGGTGCTTCCTCCTTTCTGTATTCTATCAGTTTTTCTAGTGCCCGTCCGAAACCGCCCCTCCGATATAAAATGTCGTCAGCAGCGCAAAGATAAAGGCCTGGACAAACCCGATAAAAAGGCTGAGCGCAAGTATCGGCACGGGATAAATGACAGGGAACACCACTAAAGAGATCAGGATCATGAGTATGGTCTCTTTGCCGAACATATTGCCGAAAAGCCTTATGGCAAGGGAGAACGGCTTGGCCGCCTCTTCCATCAAATTGACGGGAAGAAAAAAGAAAAAAGGCTCGAAAAACTTTTTAAGGTAAGCAAACCCCTTTTCTTTAAAACCGATGTAGTGGATCGAGAAAAAAACCACCAGCGCCAGCCCTGCGGTCACATTTAGGTCCGTGGTAGGAGCCGTCACATGCGGGATGTGCGGTGCCCATTTATCAAAGAACAGCGAATAAACGGCGTTGATGGGAAGGAGTTCGAACCAGTTGGAAATGAGTATAAAAATAAAGAGCGTTGAAATGAGCGGCGCGTACTGGTCCCCTTTTTTACCCATAACGCTCGCAGGAAGCGCGCTTATCGGCTCCATGGCCATCTCGACCGCCGCCTGAAGCATGGTAGGGCCGTTAGGAGAGCTTTTCAGCAGAAAATGTCTTAGCACCGCTGCGGCCGCAACTATGATCGCGGATACCATCAACATGGCAATTATAGTGTCGGCATGAAAATCAAGCCCAAAAAAATGCCAGACGCTGTGATGCCCTATTTGTATCATCTGCTCCTGCCCGCCTTTTCTGCTATCCTTAAAAGGCTCCTCAATCCCGCTGCTATACCGAGAAGCACAAGCGCCAGAGTAAATGCGGGCGAGCAGCCAAATCTGCCGTCAAGAAAGCGGCCCAGCAAAAGCCCTGCCAGCGGCGGGGCTACTATGCTGCCCGCGATGCTGAAGGCCAGGTCGCTGTATCTGATAAAGTTCATTTAAGTTTAAGCGAGTGTTTTAGAGGATCGAATTCCTCCGGCATCCTGTCGGTATAGCCGAACCGCCTCATTATGGAAAAAACGATCCTGTCTGCCGCCAGGCCGTCCCCATAGGGATTTACTGCCCTTGCCATCTTCTGGTACTCGCTCTCATCCGTAAGAAGTTTTTCCGTTTCTCTGATTATCGTATCCGTATCGGTACCCACCATACGCACGGTCCCCGCCTCAACGGCCTCCGGCCTTTCGGTGGTCTCTCTCAGCACAAGGACCGGCTTGCCGAGCGAAGGCGCTTCTTCCTGAACTCCTCCCGAGTCGCTGAGGATAATGTGGGAGGCTTTCATCAGATGAACGAACGGAATATAGTCCATCGGCTCTATCAAGATCACTCCGGGCGTTTTTGAAAGCGTTTCGCTCACAACTTCCCTGACCCGTGGATTTCTGTGGACCGGCAGCACAACAGCAGCGATCTGCGCATGTTTTTCGGCAATTAAGGCCAGAGCCCGGCAGACGCTGCGCATGGGCTCGCCAAAGCTTTCTCTCCTGTGGGTGGTTACCAGGATCACCTTTTTGTTCCTGGGAAGGTTTACTCCGGCCTTTTTAAGGTCAAAGGGTTTCTTGACGGCAAAAAGCAGAGAATCAACCACAGTGTTGCCGGTCAGAAAAACATTGTGCCTCGGCACGCCCTCCTTAAGGAGACAGTCAAGCGCCTTTTTAGTGGGGGCAAAATGAAGGTCGGAAAGCGCCGTTGTCAGCCTGCGGTTCATTTCTTCAGGGTAGGGGTTGAATTTGTTATAGGTCCTCAGTCCCGCCTCCAGATGGCCGACAGGGACCCTGTGGTTAAAAGCGGCAAGGGCACCCGTGAATGTCGTCGTTGTGTCCCCCTGCACCAGTATCATATCGGGCCTTTCCGACCTGATTATCCCCTCAAATCCCTGTATGGACCTGGTGATTATATCGCCAAGCGTCTGGTTCTCTTCCATTATAGAAAGGTCGTAGTCCGGGCGTATCTCAAAAGGCTTCAGCGCCTGGTCCAGCATCTGCCTGTGCTGGGCTGTAACCACCACGATCGGCTCGAACATGTCCGGATGTCCCTTTGCCGCGGCGATCACCGGGGCCATCTTTATCGTTTCCGGCCTTGTCCCAAAGATGAACATCAGCCTTTTCTTCTGCATTAATCTTCTCCTCGACAGGGCCGCCCATCCGCACAGCGCCTTATCTTTCGCAATCTTAAATAGCCTACGACCGCTATCACTATTATCACCGCTATCGCCGCGTAAAGGTCAAGCAGCGTTATCGCAAGGGATGCCAGCCCCAGCAAAAGGCACGCCAGGTAAATGGAAAGTACCGTCTGCCTGTGGCTTAAGCCCTTGTTGAGCAGGCGGTGGTGCAGGTGGCCTTTATCTGCAAGAAAAATGTTCTTCCCGCTCCTGAAGCGCCTCATCATGACAGAAGCCGTGTCATAGATAGGAATGCCCAGTATCAAAATAGGGATCAGAAGGGAAAGGAAGATCGTGCTTTTTAGCACTCCTATCACGGAGGCCGTAGCAAGAATGTAACCGAGAAAAAGGCTGCCTGAATCCCCTAAAAAGATCGAAGCGGGATTAAAATTATATCGCAGAAAACCGATGCAGGAGCCCGCCAGCGCTATCAAAAAGATCGCGGCCCCGGGCTGGTGTATCCTTACCGCGACAATGAAGAGCGTAAAGGACGCGATCGCGGCTATTCCCGCCGCAAGGCCGTCAAGCCCGTCGGCAAGGTTTATAGCATTGGAAAGCCCCACTATCCAAAGCAGCGTAAAAGGAGCCGCCAGAGCCCCCAGCAGTATGACACCGTTGAACGGGTTTGACAGGTAAAAGACCTGGACGCCGAAGAACATCGGAATAGATGCGGCAACTATCTGCCAGAAGAACTTGACCGCGGAAGACAGCCCCCTTACATCGTCCACTGCCCCCAGCAGAAAAATAAGCGTCGAACCCGCCATTATCGCGTACAAAGATTCGTACGGCAGTTTTTTGTTGAGGACCAGCGCCGCGATTATCCCCACAATAGCCGCTATCATGAAACCGGAATAAATGGCTATTCCCCCCAGCCTGGGCATGAGCCGGTCATGGACCTTTCTTTCGGAAGGTTTGTCCAGAGCGTTGAACAAAAAAGCGGCCTGTTTTGCCTTAGGCGTCAGCAGCAGCGAAGCTATGAGCGCGATAGAGAACACTGTGATATACAAGAGCATTTTTTTCATAAAGATTTTATCATACCGGCCATGGAATGACAAACAACAAAACCTTCCGGTTCTCTTCGGGCTGTGGTAAAATTATTATGATGAAACATTCGCTTAAAACAGGCCTCAGTTTCGGCCTTACTTCCGGCATCATCACCACCCTCGGACTGCTGGTAGGGCTGAGCTCCACGACCGGATCGAACCTGATCGTAATCAGCGGCATCCTCACTATAGCCATCGCTGATTCATTTTCCGACGCCCTTGGCATCCACATTTCCGAAGAATCCGAGAACAAGCACACGGACAAAGAGATCTGGGCCGCAACCGCGTCCACATTCCTTTCGAAGCTTTTCTTTGCGTTGACCTTTATAGTCCCGGTCCTGCTGCTGCCCATAATTGCGGCAACCGTGGTCAGCATTGTTTGGGGACTGTCGCTGCTGGGGATCTTTACCTACTATATTGCTGTTGAGCAGGGCTCGAGTCCATGGAAAGCAACGATTGAACATCTGGGGATCGCGGTACTTGTTATCGCTCTTGCGCACGGAGCTGGGGTTTTAATAAATCTGTTTGTTTGCTGAGTCCGGTCCTCAGCAGATAAGGAGGCTTCTGATGAAATACTTTGCGAAATCATTGCTCTTTGCAGCTTTTTTGCTCCAGTTTACGGCGGCTTCTCTGTCGGCAGAAGAAGCCCCTCAGTCCCAGAAACTGGCAAAACAGCTTCAAAACCCGGTGGCCTCTCTGATAAGCGTCCCGTTCCAGAACAATTTTGAGACCGGGCTCGGCGCGGGGAACAACGGGAGCCGATATCTGCTAAGGGTCCAGCCGGTGGTACCACTTTCGCTTAACAAGGATTGGAACCTGATAGTTCGTCCTATCGTTCCATATATCAGCCAGCAGAATGTCACAGGCGCCGCTTCTCAGAAAGGACTTGGAGATACCGAAGTGGAGCTCTTCTTTTCCCCGAAAGAGTTCAAAAAAGGCGAACCGATCTGGGGTGTCGGGGCCGTTATTCTACTGCCCACCGCTTCCGAGGCCGCTATCGGCACGCAAAAATGGGGGCTGGGGCCGAACTTCTGCGTCCTGAAAGAGGACGGCCCGTGGACCGCCGGTCTGCTGGCAAACCAGGTCTGGTCCTTTGCGGGGGATATGTCGCGCAGCGACATAAATCTTACCTACCTGCAGCCTTTTGTCTCCCATTCCAACAAGACAGGGTTCACCTGCTCGGTCCAATCGGAAACCTCCTATGACTGGATAGCAAAGGCATGGACGATCCCATTGGAAGCAGGGATCAGCCAGATAATCCCTTTATTTGGGCACTACACCAGCTTAGGACTTACCGGGATATACAATCTTGAATCCCCTTCCAACATCTCTAAATGGAGCACCAGAGTGGCTATAACGCTGATCTTTCCGGAATGAGCCGCCCGCAGGACCTCTGCGGCTGATGTATAATGCTTGTATATGTCCATCTCAAAAGACACCATAAATTACACGGCTAAACTTGCCCGGCTCGGGCTCACCGAAGAGGAGATCGAGCTTTATGCCAGGCAGTTAAGCGATATCCTCGGCTATGTTGACACCATTAACTCCGTGGACACAAAAAAGATAGAGCCCGCATCCGGCAGCCTCAAGGACATGGATATGACCCCGATGAGAGAAGATGAGGTCATAAGTTTCAAAGGAATTGACCAGATCCTAGGGCAGGCCCCTTTGCGGGAGGACAACATGTTCAGGGTGCCAAAGATCATGGGAGACGAAGAAGCATGAGCCTTCACAGCCTGACCGCGCACGAACTCTCCGACAAACTTAAGAACAAAGAGATCGGCTGCGTTGAGCTTGTAAGCGACCTCTACAAAAGGATAGAGACGGTTGAACCAAACATCGGCGCGTTCAACTGCCTGACCAAAGACCTTGCAATAAAACAGGCAAAAGAGCTTGATAGCGGCCCTTCGACAAGCTCAGGGCCCCTTCGGGGCATCCCCATTGCTGTAAAAGACAACATCTGCACCGAAGGTATTGCCACGACCTGCTCGTCAAAAATACTAAAAGACTATAGACCTCCGTACAACGCAACCATAGTGGACCTTCTGGCTGAAGAAGGAATGATAACTATAGGAAAGACCAATCTCGATGAATTCGCAATGGGCTCTTCTACAGAAAATTCCGCTTTCAAAACGACAAAAAATCCGTGGGACACTCAAACGGTCCCTGGAGGTTCGTCCGGCGGATCGGCCGCCTCTGTTGCCGCGGACGAGACCGTACTTGCCCTTGGCTCCGATACAGGCGGCTCTATCAGACAGCCGGCTTCCTTCTGCGGTGTTGTCGGGTTAAAGCCTACCTACGGAAGGGTTTCCAGGTACGGGCTCATTGCTTTTGCTTCTTCCCTTGACCAGATAGGCCCTCTTACAAAAGATGTGACGGATGCAGCCCTGCTGATGAATGTGATAGCAAAATATGACAAAAAGGATTCCACCTCGGCAAACCAAAAAGCGCCCGATTATCGAAAGTCCCTTGTAAGGGATGTCAAAGGGCTAAAGATAGCGGTTCCCAAAGAACTGACGG
Source organism: Candidatus Margulisiibacteriota bacterium (assembly GCA_041650635.1). NCBI lineage: Bacteria > Bacillati > Candidatus Margulisiibacteriota > Candidatus Margulisiibacteriota bacterium. The sequence goes on from JBAZKV010000020.1 coordinate 21,085, forward strand.
GAGAAGGCATCGAGAACAATACAAGGAAGGCAGTGCTTGAGGCTTTGAAGACCCTTGAAAAACTTGGGGCCTCCTGCAAGGAAGTATCCCTGCCTTCACTTAAATACGCGCTTTCGGCCTACTATATAATAGCCCCCGCCGAGGCCTCTTCCAATCTTTCCAGATATGACGGGGTCCACTACGGATATAGAAGCGGCAAACAGGCCGATCTTATGGACATGTATCTCAACACCAGAAAAGAAGGCTTTGGCCCCGAGGTAAAGAGAAGGATAATTATAGGCACTTATGCTCTCAGCTCCGGCTACTACGACGCTTATTACCTAAAGGCCCAAAAGATCAGGACGCTTATACAACAGGACTTTGACTCCACTTTCAAAGAGTTCGATCTTGTTGCCGGCCCAACCTGCCCCTCCCCTGCTTTTAAAGTCGGGGAAAAATGCTCGGACCCTCTTGCCATGTACCTTTCTGACATCGCAACGATACCGGTCAACCTTGCCGGGATACCTGCCATCTCTATCCCGTGCGGCTTTGACGGCGGGCTTCCTCTGGGACTTCAACTGATGGCAAGGGCTTTTGACGAGCCTACCCTTTTTAGGGCGGCTTTTACCTATGAGCAGGAAACTCTGTGGCACAAGAAGAAACCGGTGTTATGAAATACGAGGTTGTCATAGGGCTTGAGACGCACGCGCAGCTGGCTACGAGCTCCAAGATGTTCTGCTCGTGCTCAACAAAGTTCGGCAACGAGCCCAACTCCAACATCTGCCCTGTCTGCTCGGGACAGCCAGGAACTCTTCCGGTCATCAATAGAAAAGCAATAGAGCTGGCCGTCAAGACCGCGCTTGCGCTCAACTGCAAAGTAAACCGCAAGAGCGTCTTTGCTAGAAAGAACTATTTTTATCCCGACCTTCCGAAAGATTATCAGATCTCCCAGTTCGAACTTCCGCTGGCGCAGCATGGATATCTGGACATTGAGGTGGCAGGACAGGTTAAAAGGATAGGCATAACCAGGGTGCACCTCGAAGAGGACGCGGGAAAACTGGTGCACAAAGGAAGCGCGGGCATCAGGGGAGCCGATTATTCGCTGGTCGATCTTAACAGGACCGGTACTCCGCTGATGGAGATAGTGAGCGAGCCCGATATTAGGACCCCGGAAGAAGCTAAGGTATATATGCAAGAACTGGCAAATATATTGAAATACCTTGAGGTCTGCGACGCAAAACTTGAGGAAGGAAGCCTAAGGTGCGACGCCAACATTTCGCTGCGGCCCGTAGGACAAAAAGAGTTTGGGGTAAAGACCGAGGTCAAGAACATGAACTCGTTCAAGGCCGTACAGAGAGCTCTCGAAGGAGAGGTCGAAAGACAGACGCAGCTCCTCGGGCAGGGGGAAAAGATAATACAGGCGACCCTGTTCTTTGACGAGGCCACCGGAAAAACTTCTGTGATGAGGACCAAAGAAAGCTCTCACGATTACAGATATTTCCCGGAGCCTGACCTTTTGCCTCTTATGGTGGCGGAGCAATGGGAAAAGGAGATAAAGAACGGACTTATCGAGCTGCCATCGTCAAAAAGAAAGCGGTTTGAAGAACAGTACAAGCTCTCGGCTTATGACTCGTTGGTCCTATCCGACAACAAAGCGACCGCATCCTTTTTTGAAGACTGCACCAGACTGGTGGACGAGCCCAAACTTGTCGCCAACTGGATCTGTCAGGATGTTGCCGGGTACTTGAACCAGAAAAATCTGGACCTGCTCGGAACAAAACTGACGCCTGCTCTTTTATCAAAACTGATATCTCTTGTAAAAAAAGGCACCATAAGCATGAAGACGGGCAAAGAGCTCCTGACAAAAATAATCGAGACGGGAAAGGACCCTGAAGAACTGGTAAAGGAGTCGGGCTCGACCCAGATATCGGACGAAGCAGCCCTTAAGGAAGTGATCGAACAGGTCATAAAAGCAAATCCCGCCCAGGTCGAACAATTCAGGGGCGGGAAAGAAGCCGTCCTCAATTATCTTCTAGGTCAGGCCATGCGCCAGACAAAAGGCCGGGCAAATTCGGAAGTGCTAAAAAAACTGTTCCTGAAAGAATTGAAGAGCTGATACTCCTGCATTTATCCGTCGTAGCCAACCAGCCTCATTAGCTGTCTAATGCTCAAAGGACTTCCAGATACCGGTCTGGTCAGCAGGAGTCCGGCCATTTGATCGGACATGACCCTGGGCCCGTTTAAACTAAAGGTCCCGGCATCAGTCCCGAGCCTGACCCTTATTCCGTCTTTAAGCCAGTCAAAGAGCTGTAAGCCCGGAAAAAGGTCTCTGTAATTTCTTATGGCCGCGAACGGATTATGCTCTATAACAAATCCTTTGTCTTTGACCATCTCCACAAGACCTGCGAGCCTCTCTATAGTTTTTCCGCTATCCGGATAAGAGGAAAGATCCTCCCACAAGATGGTCCTTGATCTGTCATCCCAAAAAGGTGTGATCATGTTTGCGGGCGAGCCCAAAATATAGCCGTGTCCTATCCCGCTTCCTTCAGGCATTATTTCCAAAAAGCCCCTTACGAACGGAATAAAACCGTCAAAGATCCTGAGGACAGCGCTTTGATATGCACTTTCGTCCCCTTGTTCACGGAACGCTTTGGCTAGGTCGATCATTTCTTTAAGGATAGGGCCTCCGCAGTTTCGCACATCTCCAAGATGCGCGGTCGTTATCAAGCCCATTTCATCATGCACCTGGCCTAGGATCCCGGCCCAGGGCGCTATTTTTCCGGAAAAATCATTAATAATATACTCCGAACCGGATATATCCAAGCCCTGGATCTCCTTTCCTGCCGAATTAACCGCAAAGGCCGCCATTGTGCTCACAGGCCAGTTCTCCTGCCCCATTACTTCATACTCTTTTGACCTGTTAAAACTAAAGATGATACCTATCTGCGGGGTTTGTTGAATGTATCCTGCCGCCATAGCCTCATCGATCGCATCCCTGATACCCTCTTTTACTATCTGGGATGCCGCTATTATCGCGGCTCTCCATTCATCTTCTGCAAGGCTTCTCCCTTTAGCGTTGTCGATCAAACAGCACTTTGCAGGATTAAACCTGATATCAAAGCTCGTTGTCCCGTCCTGAAGGCCCCTCAATGCCGAAATATAGGCCGAATGCTTCAGGGTTTGCGCATCAACAACATAAAAGTCATCTAGAGTTTTATGAGTGATCAATCCTGCCATTGCTTCTGACATCCTGGAAGTGCTTTGAGCCACTGCAGCTCTTTCAATCTCCGGCCGGCCTTCAAAAGCCCCTAGATTAGCCATGATCCGGTCATAACCGGGCCGGTCATTGCTGTAACGGTCCAGGACAAGTTCGGCAACCTCCGTACGGTGCAGACACCTGCTAAGGTGAAAATGGGGGTCTTCTTTTGGCAGAGCTACCATCAGCATTTGAAGGACGGTATAGAATCCGCTTTTTGAGCCGGCCGCATCCAGCAGCGGTACTTCTGCCCCCCTGTTCACGGCATCGAGCATCAAACCTGCATGGCCTTCCAACTCTGTAGCAGTTGCCAGAAGATCAAATAAAGTGGAATCAAGATTATTTGCAAGCCTCAGGCTCAGCGGTCTCGAGTATCTTTGTACCAGATCTTCCGCGTTCCCCTCCACTCTATCAAGCATGAACATATTCCGGAGAGCTGGCCTGGCCAGCGACTGACCCTGTAATGCCCTGAATACTGCAGGGGCCCTGTGTCCTGCCGTTAATATAGCCGCTCTAGCTTCCATCTTGCTTTTATATCGGCTTTAACCGGTCAGGATTTCAAATAAAAACCGCAGCCCTGACGGCTGCGGTTCCCAAAAGCCGATCTGAAGCGGAGATCAATAATGCTTCTGCGCCTTTTTTTCCTGCTTTAGGGCTCTTTTTTCCTTAAGCGAAAGTTTTGCGGACTTCCTCTCGTTCTTGTTGCCCATCTGTTCTTTGTTAGCCATCTTAAGCACCCCCTTCTTTGAGCTTGATCATTGATATTATACTATATTCTCCCGGCGGCAGTCCTTGCAGCTTATAAGGGCCTATCTCAGTACGGACCAGCCTTAAACAGGGAAGCCCTACAGCCGCCGTCATCCTGCGGACCTGTCTGTTGCGCCCTTCGCAAATAGAGAGCTCAAGCCAGCTTGTGGGAATGGTTGCCCTAAATCTTATCGGTTTTGACCTTTCCCAGAGACACGGGGGATCTATCACTTTGACCTTTGCGGGCAGCGTCTTTTTGCCGGCAAATACAACGCCATCTCTGAGCTTTTTGAGCTGCTCCTGATCCGGGACCTTCTCCACCTGCACCAGATATTTTTTCCACACCTTTTTTCTGGGATCAGCCATATCGTGCTGAAAAGCCCCGTCATCCGTCAGCAGCACCAGACCTTCGCTGTCCCGGTCCAGCCTGCCGACAGGATACACTCCGGGTATATCGATGTAGTCCTTTAATGTCGGCCGCCCCTCCTCATCCGTAAACTGGCACAACACTCCGTACGGCTTATTAAAAAGAATATATTTATGTTTTCTCATCAATGCTATAATTATAAACGACAATGTCCCGTTTTTATTGGACATTGGAAATTTGTCATTGGAAATTTCCGCATGGCCCTATGGTCTAATGGTTTAGGACATGGCCCTCTCAAGGCCAAGGTACGGGTTCGATCCCCGTTAGGGCTAGTTTACGAGATAAGCGGCTTGACGGCGTCGACAGATGCCGGAAAGCCGCTTCATTCTTTGATGGAGCAGAAAACTTATGTTGCGCCGAAGGGTCGCGAAGCGGGCCGAAGGCGCGGTAAGGCAGTTCATCCGCGCTCTCGGAATACAATATTTTGACTTCTATTGTCTCTTTCGAATAAATGACCTTTTCGATGTGCCTTTTCAGTATCGCAAGCTTCTCATATTTATTCCTTAACCCTGATGCTTTTATGATCTTTTCAAGGATATTCTTCAAAATATCTGGCTTGTATTGCAAAGCCGATACCTCTGGTTCGCATTCCGCAAGACCGCCCTTATGCTTGTTGTTGAGCATAAATACCAAACTATCAAGATATTGTTGGTTATTGACAAGGTTTTGCAGGTATTCAACAATATTTCTATCCAGTCTGTCAGCACTGACTTGTTTTGTCCCGCATATAGAACGGTCCTTTATCCGTATTGCAGAGCAGGAATAATAAAAATATCGGACTCTTTTATCACTTTTGACCCTATTTGAGAAAACGGATACCATTGTCGATCCGCATTCCTTACAAATGACAAGACCCGGAAATAATGTGTAGTTATAGCTGACGCTTCTCTTTTCCAGCTTTCCGTGAAGTTTCTGGACTTCATCGAAAACTTCTTGCGCAATTATAGGTTGATGTAGCCCCTGATAGATTGTTCCATGATAAGAAATCTTGCCGGTATAAACAATGTTCCTTAGAATCCTGAAAATAGTATTTTTTGTGAATATATTCCCTCTCCTGGTAAGGGATTTAAGATTTTTTATCTTTTTGTAAACGGCAGACAAAGATCCTGTTGAAAGATACATTTCAAACATCTTCTTGATGATCTTCGCTTCAGCCGGCTCAATAGCAAGCTTTTTGCTTTTATCTCTCACATAACCAAACGGAGTATGTCCGCAATTCCACATTCCTTGTTTAGCTCTTTCAAACATCTTGTCGCTGATCCTCTCGCTGATAAGCTCACGCTCAAATTGCGCGAATGTGAGCATTATATTGCGCAGCAGCCTTCCCGAAGGTGTTGAAGTATCAAATCTCTCGGTGACCGATATAAAAGTGGCCTTGTTCTGCTCCAATATCTCTATAAGCTGATAAAAATCCTTCGGAGACCTTGTTAATCTGTCTATTTTGTAAGCAATAACGGTATCTATCTTGCCGTTTTGGATCTCCCGCAGCATTTCCTGTAATTCCGGGCGGTCAATATTTGCTCCGGAATATCCTTGGTCCGAATAAACTTTGTAAATCTCAATATTATCCTGGCTTTTGATAAATGATCTTATCTTCAATTCCTGTGTCTCGCAAGAATTAAACTCAACATCGGCCTGGTCATTTGTAGAAACCCTCGTATAAATTGCAGCTTTCATGATTGTTTACCTCCTTTTATGGTAATTAAGTCTTTCAGTTCTTTGATCAAAATATTATGAGATTTGTATTTGCTTAATTTTTCTATGTAATCAAGAAATCTATTACATGATACTTTCACGGAATTACTGCAAGGATCAGAGGGATCACCTATCGGACAATAACAGCACGGATAAATTGGATATATTGGCATAACTAGATCACCCCCTTTGTATTAAAGACATAACAACGGCGGGCCAGATCAGGAGGGAGGCAAGCCCCGCCGCCACAAAGGAACACAATGACCGGGATACCACGGGAAACAGCCTGACGGATGGTATAAAGAGAACCCCTGGACGCACCATGGAGGAAAGCAACAAGCACAGAGGAACCGGAAACCAAACGCCTATTGCGGCCAAGAAGAGCAGAAACAGCAACGGAACGAGGAGACCCGGCAGAAGCAGAACCCCAAACCACCTGACCACCGGCCGCAATGAACCGCTCAATATCAGGCTGGACTGATGAAGGAAAACCCGAAACAGAAGACCAAGCCGAATAAACAACACAGCGAGAAGAAGCACCGTGACGCAGAACAGCAGACAAAGCAAATGAATCAGCCCCCACTGCCCCACCGGAAGCCACAGAATAGCCGCGGGACAGGAACAAAGCCACAACCTGATCAACAAGCGGAGCAAAACGGACAGGAAGAGAACGGGAACCGACAACACCAACAAAATGACACATATGTGACACCTCCTTGAGATTCAAGTAGCATTTCCCCGCCGCTGTCACCCGTAGCGCGGCGAGTCTGCGAGCCAAAGCGGAGGGGCGGAAGGAGACCGAGCGAGCCTGAGCTATATGTCTCCTTATCGCGAAGGCGAGTGGAGGGCGACTGGAGCAGGGAGCGGAGCTTCTAAAAATATATAATGCGTAGCTGCGAAGCGACCTTGACAGCGAAAAAGCGGGGAAATGCTATCATGGAAAAACAGGAGAAGCTACTTAATAGATAGCAATGATCCTTGGATAAGATTTGAAAAGGCACATCGGAAAGTGGCATTTATTCGACAGAGGCAATAGAAGTCATATATTGGATTCCGAGAGCAAGGATGAAATGCCTTACCGCGCCTTCGGCCCGCTTCGCGACCCTTCGGCGCAACATAAGTTTTCTGCTCCAACAAAGAATGAAGCGGCTTTCCGGCATCTATCGACGCCGTCAAGCCGCTTATCTCGTAAACTAGCTCGTGCGGGACGCCCCCGCGCCATATCCCTTATATGGCCGGCGCGCACCTTAGCCCCCACTCTAATAATTGCGCCGGCCAACTTGACAAACTTTATATGAATGTTATAATATGTTAATATCAGTTAGTTTTGGTAATATGTTAAAGGAGGTTAATATGGAAAACACGGAGAGCGTCATATCTACAGAAGAAGCTTGTAAACTATTAGGAATTACTCGGCAAACTTTATATAAACTGTCAGAGAGCGGCAAAATCCCCGGAAGAAAGGTTGGATCTAAATACAAATTTGTTAAAGACTCTATTCTCGACTATCTTCACCATAAAGACCCTTCAGAGTCCACAGATTTAAAAGACTATAAAGTTTGGGAATTGAAAGGAGATTTTGCCACAATCGGAATCAAGAAAATGGCAAAAAGGACCTTTCAAGAACTCGCCTCCAACATAGAAGAATTGATAGTAAATGCTTATGATGCAGATGCGACATCAGTTCAAGTCATATTAGATTACGATAAAAATGCATTGAACATCATTGATGACGGTAATGGGATGGACGAGGAAGCCCTCGCCTCTTATGTAATTTATGGCGAAAGCAAAAAGACTTCAAATTCAAGATCTCCAAAATACTCAAGAGCTCCTATTGGTGAGTATGGAATGGGCGGAAAATTGGCAATTACCAACATATGTAAAATATGCAAGATTATTACGAGAAAAGCGAGCCAGGAGCATATTTTTAATATGAATAGAGCTGAATTGGATAAAGCTAAATATGTGAGCGCAATTCGCAGTAAAGTATTTACAAAGAAATGCAACAAAGATTTACATGGGACTTCTATTTACATGGAACAATTGAATTCGAAGAATATTGATTCGGATCGCTTAATTGAACGTTTTGCGAATAAAATGCCTAAAAGCCAAAACTTTAAAATCACTGTAACAACTATTAAGGATGGCGACAAGAAAGAAGTTGAAATCGAAGAACCTACTTTTGAATATGATGAGAAGTTTGAGTTCGAAGAGAATCTAAAGCTAATTGGAAGCGTAAAGCTAATCATTTATTTTACCAAAGAGCCCATTCCCGCAACAAAACAAGGCATTTGGACTAGAGTAAATGGCAGAATCGTCAATGAAAAAGCTGAGTGGTTCGATCTATTTAGAGCAACATCAGGAACAAGATATAGATACCGATTATACGGTTATGGAGAGGCCGATGGTTTGAAGGATTTTGTCACCTTCGCAAAGAATGATTTTGTCGATTGCCCGGAATTTAAAGAATATTGGGATTTTGGCCATAAATCTATCACAAAAGTTCAAAACACTCTATTAAAAAAGGATGAGAACACAAAAAAGGAACTAGATAGACATTTAGTCAAAAGAGTGGAGAAAGAGGTAAATGACATCGTGTCTAAGCTTGATGACCCCCAAACTATGGGCGATCTAGAAGCCAAAATCAAAAAAGAGTACACAAAAGAAATTGAAAATGCACCTGACAATCCATTCCCAAATCTGGATAAAGTCGAGGAAGAAGCAAAGAAAGTTGCCGGAATTGTAAAACGAGGCAAAGATAAAAGGGAAAGAAGAAACCAAAGTCTTACTAAAAGCGACAAAATGACTTATTCTGGCAAAAATTACAACATTAACACCGTAGACATGTCGGGAACTGGCGATCTCGTTAAATTCTCAAAAGAGAATAATTTAATCGAAATTAACGAAAGACATGATTTTTATATTAAAGCTTCGAAAGACAATTATTTGGATAGCCTTGTCCGTGATATTGCATTTACTGAGATTTCCAATGATTACGCTGAGGGAAATATGGTAATATTTGACCGAATATATAATGAACTTGCGAAGATTGCGAGCCAGAAGATTATTAATATTTAAACAGCATATTCTATGAGAATATCTAAAAGACGCAAGAAAGAAATCAGGAACATTATAAAGTTATGGAGAATACACTTTTCACTAATAAGAGTTGCAGACATGTTAGGGCTCCCCTATCAATATGTTTTAAAGCTACTTAGGGCCGAAACAGGCGCTTATAGTGTATCAGCCTTAAAGAAAGTTTATAAGATAAAACGACCTCTCAGAAACAGCACTAGCGAAAAACTTATTAAAGTAAAATCACTATACGATCAACTTCATACACTACAAAAAGTGGCCGATGAACTTGGCGTTACAAGGGAAAGAATAAGGCAACTGCTCAATAAGGGCGAAAAACAAGGGCTTTACGAATATGAGTTGCATAGGGATAAAAGATTCAATGAATTAATAAGTAATTACGGAAGAGACACTATTATTGAAGAAATTAAGCACGAGATAAGCCCGCCAAAGATATGCTCCACTCTAAATATTCATATTGATGATTTTAGAAAGCTACTAAAGCATTACGACATTGACACCAAAGATTATCGCGACTTGGCAAGGAGAAGTAAATGCTTAAAAGAGTACTCAAAAATTGTTGATGAATTAGGCACTCATCCAACTACAACAGAAATGAATTTGCGGCCGTCATGGCGCGCTATTTGGGCAAGGATTGATCGGTATTGGGGCAGTATTGAAAGTTTTAGAAAAGAATATGGAATTGAAAGGCCTAAGCATAGAATACATGCCAACACTTTAGCCAGTTTTCAAAATAACATAATCAAAAATAAAGAAAACAAAAGAATCAAGATGAACAATCTTATCAACCAAATTTGCGTTCGCGGTCCTATTGGAATCAGTGAGATATGTGCCGCAATTGGCATTAGCACACAATCAGCCGCAAATTACATTAAAGAATTGCTTTTCAACAAAACAATTGCAAAACAGGGCGCCGGCAGAAACACGAAATACATTATGTCCATTGTTGCAGCAAATCAGACAGCTTTGCCATTTTAGCAAATATTGAAAAGATGATATTTTTCAACATCCACAATAAAAGAAGAAGAACTATATTATGGGACCAATATTAATATTTGACAAATCAACATTACAGAGCTTAAGCCCGGATGAGTCAGTTTGGCTTGACAATTTTTTTCTAACAAATATTACACCTCTGTTTTTTATTGAAACATTAGCTGATTTGGAAAATGAAATTAGAAAAGGACGATCTCCGGCCCAAGTCGTTGGAAGCATCGCATATAAGACTCCTGATACAGGGTCAAAGATGAATGCACATCATACAACAATGCTTTTTAATGAACTAATAGGCAATGTTTCAATCGATATAAATGATAATCGCCCAAGGATTCCTGGTGGGAAGATAACGACTTTAGGGGGTGAATCTGGGGTGGTGATAGAACAATCCCCGGAAGAAGAGGCTTTTCATAGATGGCAAAAAGGTGAATTTCTGGATTTAGAAAGACAAATTGCTAAACAGTGGCGGAATGATTTAATAAATACAAATTACGATGAGATTTGTGCCCCATTCAAAGAAATCTTCACACACCACAAGAAGCCAACCACTTTAACAGATATCAAGATTATTGCCGACATGTTTATTCGCGAGACTTCTAGAGAAAAATTAATACAATATGGTCTTGGCATTTTAGGAATTTCAGATACTTACAAAGGCAGAATGGCATGTACCCCTTATACTAGACAAGTAGTTTCAGTATAATCTGACTAGTAGAAAGGGGTGAAGGCACATGCCAAAAGGTTTCCCAACACTAACGGCCGAGCAGAAACAGGAGATTATTAAACGCA
>JBAZKV010000021.1 GCA_041650635.1 Candidatus Margulisiibacteriota bacterium
GCCTTCTTCAGATGCGATCAAGACCGTGCTTGATGAGTTTGCCGGATTTGTTGCCCTGCCGGAAGGACCGTCTGAAGAGAGGCTGCCCCCCTTACGGGAAGACTTTGTAAAGACAGACCAAGAAAGTCCCCCGGCACAAAACAACGCTTCGGACCAGGTCTTGTATTCGCATCCAAAAAAACTCGCAATGGCATTATCCTCAGAAAGAACCCCTGTCTGCGCCTATGTCCTATCGCTGATGCCGGCGGTGGCCTCGGCGGAGGTCCTATCTCTGATGCCGGAGCGCAGGAGAGAAATAGAGAGCCTTATGAGGGCGCTAAAAAAACCGCCCATAGCGGAGAAACTGGATGAGGAGCTTCTTAAGACCCTCGCCGAAAAAATGGAAAGAATGAGCGTTTGATATATGGCAATAATAAAAAGAACAAAAGTATTCGACAAAGGTACGATCGACCTGAAACAAGGTGCGTCTTCCGTTGGTTCTAACCGTGCTTCGTTTGCAGAGCAAGAAGAGCCGTTGCCGGAAAGCACGGACTATTCCGGCGAGGAGGTTGGTCAGGAACAGCTTGAAGCAAAAGCCCAGGATGTGCTTTCACAGGCCAGGGCCGAGTCTGAAGGCATTGTGGCTCAGGCAAGACAGGAGGCCGAGGAGATAAGAAGGCAGAGCAGGGAAGAGGGTTTCGAAGAAGGGCGGCGGCAGGGACAGCAGCAGGTGGACGACAATATAAAAGAAACCCTCGAAACGCTGAACCAGGCCGTCAAGGAAAGAAAAAAGATAATTAAGGATGCCGAAAGCGAGATCTTGCGGCTTTCGCTAAAGGTGGCGGAGCAGGTTATCCGTAGCGAAGTATCTCTCAACAATGATGTGATAATGAACATGGTGGCGGAGGCGATAAACAGGGTCAGCGACAGGGAAAACATCATAATCAAGGTCAGCAAGAATGACTTTGAACAGGTAAAGCAAAATAAGGAAAAGATAGCAGGCCTTGTGGACGGGATAAAGAACCTCTCTATTCTTGAGGATTCACAAATTGAGGCCGGAGGCTGCATCATAGAAACGAATCTCGGTTATGTCGACGCCAGGATAAGCACCAAGCTTTCGCTTATCGAGCAGCAAATGAAAAAGGTCCAGACCAGTGAGTAACTTTGAATCCCCCCTGATCGATTTTGAAAAATACCACAAGGCCATCGAGCGCTCGGAAAGTGTCAAAGTCATCGGCAAGGTCATCCAGGTGGTGGGTCTTATAATCGAAGCCCAGGTGCAGGGGGTCTCCATCGGTGACCTGTGCGTGGTAAAACTGGGAAACGAGGGGAATTTTACCTACAGTGAAGTCGTCGGCTTTAAAGAAGGCAGGGTTCTTCTTATGCCGCTGGGCACCACCTCCGGCATACATCCCGGGGCAGAGGTCCTTGCCGCAGGAAGACCTTTGTCGGTCAAAGTTGGGCCTTCTATCCTTGGAAGGGTGCTTAACGGGTTGGGAGAGCCCATCGATGATAAGGGGCCCGTTGTTGCCGACGAAGAAAGAGCTTTGGACAGCGATCCTCCAGACCCCGTCAAGCGGCCCAGGGTGACGGACATTCTCAGGGTGGGCATTAGAGCCATAGACGGGCTTCTGACCATCGGAAGAGGACAACGGATGGGCATCTTTGCGGGCTCCGGCGTCGGCAAGTCCACGCTGATGGGGATGATAGCAAGGAACGCCGAGGCGGATGTCAACGTGATAGGCCTAATAGGAGAGCGCGGAAGAGAGGTCAGGGACTTTATAGAAGAATCTCTGGGCGAAGAAGGCATGAAAAAATCCGTGGTGGTGGTCGCCACTTCCGACCAGCCTCCTCTCATAAGGCTAAAGGCGTCTTTTGTGGCAACAGCGATAGCCGAATACTTCCGCGACAAAGATATGAGGGTAATCCTCATGATGGACTCGGTGACAAGATTTGCCTATGCGCAGAGGGATGTGGGCCTTGCCACCGGGGAGCCTCCGACCACAAGGGGCTATACCCCCTCTGTTTTTGCCCTTCTTCCAAAACTGATGGAAAGGTCGGGTACCGCGGAGGTCGGCTCCATCACCGGTTTTTATACTATACTGGTAGAAGGTGATGATTTTAACGAGCCTATCTCAGACCAGTCCCGGAGCATCCTTGACGGGCATATAATCCTGTCAAGGGATGTGGCGGCCAAGAACCATTATCCGGCCATAGATGTGCTGCACAGCGTGAGCCGTCTTATGACCAACCTGGTGTCAGACGAGCACAAAGAGGCAGCTGCCAAACTCCGCGAGGTCCTGGCCAGATACTCGGAAGCAGAAGACCTTATTAACATAGGCGCCTATGTAAAAGGCAGCAATCCCAAAATAGACGATGCCATAGCCAAGATAGACCAGGTCAACGATTTTCTTAAGCAGGGGACCTTTGAGCAGGTGGAGTTTGAAGAAATGCTGGACCAGCTGATGGGGATCTTTTACTGATGAGCAACAATTTTTTACTGGAGATCGGAACAGAGGAAATACCTTCAAGGTTTTTGGAGGCGGTGCTTGCCGATCTAAAACGCCTGGCCGAGCAACAGCTGCAGGAAAGCGATCTGCAGTTTTCTTCAGTAGAAACGCTCGGGACTCCGAGGAGGCTTGTGCTTTTTATCCGCGGCCTAGAGGATAAGCAGCAGGACAAAGTGCTTGAGATAAAAGGGCCTCCAAGATCGGCAGCCTTTGACAAAGAGGGCGGTCTTACAAAAGCCGCGGAAGGTTTTGCAAAGGCACAGGGGATAGATGCAAAAAAACTCATTGTCAAAGACACCCAGTCCGGCGATTATGTTTTTGCCGTCGTAAAAAGGAAGGGCAAGAGCGCCGAAGCTCTTCTTAAGGAGAGCCTTCCTAAACTGGTGGAGCAGCTGCCGCTTCCTGTCTCTATGAAATGGGGCGATGGCACGCACTCTTTTATACGTCCTCTGCACTATATACTGGCTGTTCTTGGCAGTAAGCCTGTCAAACTGTCCTTTAAAGGGAAAGCGTCGTCCAATAAATCCAGGGGGCACCGCCTGCTGGATGGCAACAAGACCATCTCTTACAGCGGCTTGGCTGACATGGACCAGTTCAAATCCTTTCTGGCAAAGCACGGGGTGGTGCTTTCAAAACAGGACCGGCTTGAGCTGATCAAAGGGCAGATAAAAGACTTTGAAAAAAAGAACAATATAAAGATAAAGCAGGATTTAGAATTGCTGAACGAGACCGCCAACCTTGCCGAGAATCCCTCTGTTGTTGCGGGAAGTTTTCTTCAACAGTTCCTTCTGGTACTGCCGCAGGATGTTATTGCGACCGTGGTCAAAAAACAGCAGAAATGCTTTCCCTCGGACGGCGCAGCCTTCTTTTTGATAGTGTCGGACGGAGGGGAAAAGGGGAATGTGAAGGCAGGGTACGAACAGGTGGTCAACGCCAGGCTAAGCGACGCCAAGTTCTTTTATGACGAAGACCTTAAGAACACGCTGGATTCCATGATAGAAAAGACAAAAAAGATCACTTTCCTTGAAAAGGCAGGCAGCATGTTCGAAAAAACAGCCAGGGTCAGCGAGATATCAAAGTATATCTGCCACGAACTGCTAGATAAAAAGGATATCTGGAGCATTGTGGAAAGGTCCTGCAGCCTTCTAAAGTTCGATCTTTCTTCTCATATGGTCGGCGAATTCTCGTCCCTGGCCGGCATAATGGGAAGAGAATACTGTCTTGTTATGGGGGAGGACAGCCGTGTCGCAAGAGCGGTTTACGAACATTATCTGCCGAGGTTTTCTGGAGATGACACGCCCAAAGAGATCTACGGGGCGGTCTGCGGCATCGCCGACAGGATAGACACTTTATGCGCCTGCTTTGCGGCAGGGCTGATCCCCACCGGCTCCGAGGACCCTTATGCCTTAAGAAGGGCGGCGCAGGGAATCGTATCCATCATTCTTGCGATGGATCTGTCCGTAGATGTCGACAGGCTGCTTGACAAAGCGCTTGAGGCAAACGGAACAATGGACCCCGGACTTAAAAAGAAACTCTCCGACTTTATCGGGCAAAGGCTTAAGGCAGTGCTTGAGGGCGAAGGGATAAAGTATGACGTCTGCGACGCTCTGATAAACGGCGCCTCAAACCTGACCGAAACATATTGCAAAGCTTTTGTCCTTAACGGTTCGCTTGCAAACAGCCGCGTCAAAGGCATAATAATGTGCGCGGACAGGATAGGCAGGATAGCGGGGAAGGCGGAAAGCGGAAAGGCGGACACAAGCCTCTTTATCGAGGACGGGGAAAAGAAATTGTATTCCGCCTTTGTTCAGACAAAGGATCTGTTTAACGAAGCTATAGGTATAAAGCAGCAGGAGAAAGCGCTGCTGACCCTGGCCAATCTTACTCCTGCGGTAGAGGAATTTTTTGAAAAGGTGCTAGTCATGCATCAGGATGAGAACATAAGAAAGAACAGGCTGGCGCTTTTAAATGAATTGAACGGTTTATATTTGCGGTTTGCTGATCTTGGAAAGATAGTAATTTAAGCGAAAAGGGAGAACATGAGATATTCACAGCTGCTGATCCCTACCTTAAGGGAAGACCCCAAAGAGGCCGAGGTGGTAAGCCACAGGCTGATGTTGAGAGCCGGCTACATAAGAAAGCTGGCCGCCGGGATATATACTCTTCTTCCTCTGGGATGGAAGGTCATAAGAAAGATAGAAGATATTGTCCGCGATGAGATGGACAAAGCGGGAGCGCAGCAATTGCTTCTTCCCGCGGTACAGCCCTCAGAGCTATGGAAAGAGACGGGAAGATGGGATGTTTACGGAAAGGAACTGATGAGGATAAAGGACAGGCACGAAAGAGACTTCTGCCTTGGGCCTACCCACGAAGAAGTGATAACAGACCTGGTGAGGAACAATGTGAGCTCTTATAAGGAGCTGCCTCTGATGCTTTACCAGATACAGACAAAGTTCCGCGACGAGATCCGTCCAAGGTTCGGCCTGATGCGCGGAAGGGAGTTTTTGATGAAGGACTGTTACAGCTTTGATGGTGATGATAAAGGGATGGAAAAAAGTTATGAAAAAATGAGGCAGGCATACCGGAACATTTTTAGAAGATGCGGGTTAAATTATAGAGAGGTGGAGGCCGATCCTGGCGCTATCGGAGGGGGGTTCTCGCAGGAGTTCATGGTAGTGGCAAGCACAGGAGAAGAAGAGATAGCCTATTGCAGCGACTGTTCTTATGCCGTATCAAAAGAAATGTCCAAGATAGAAAGCGACAATTCCTGCGTCAAATGCTCTACCGGGGTGCTTAAGATAGAAAGAGGGATAGAGGTGGGGCATATCTTTAAACTGGGCACAAAATACAGCGAAAAGATGAACGCTACCTATCTTGATGAGGCAGGAGCAAGGAAGCCGTTCGTAATGGGCTGTTACGGCATAGGAATAGGAAGGACAGCGGCCGCTGCCATAGAGCAGAACCACGATGACAACGGCATTATCTGGCCGGAGGCGATAGCTCCGTACAAAGCAGCTGTTATCCCGGTTAATGCAGCGGACCCGGGGCAGATGGAGGCTGCGGAAAAAATATATAAGGAACTATCGGACAGGGGTATAGAGGCCGTTCTTGACGACCGGGACGAAAGGGCAGGGGTCAAGTTCAAGGACATAGACCTGATAGGCATACCGTACAAAATTGTGCTTGGCAAGATGCTTAAAGAAGGCAAGGTAGAGGTGGCGGTAAGGAAGACGGGAGAAAAAAAGCTGATCCCGTTGGACAATGTTGCGGAAGAGATCAACAAGCAGGGTCAAGGGGTAAGGGTATAGTAGGGGGTAGTATAATAAATAAATGTCAAAAAATAAAAAACAATTTCTGACCTTTCAGGAGATAATCCTCAACCTGTCACAGTACTGGTCCAAAAAGGGCTGCGTGCTGCAGCAGCCCTATGATATGGAAAAAGGAGCCGGCACCATGAGCCCGCCGACCTTTTTCAGGGTGCTGGGGCCGGAGCCATGGAATGTGGCTTATGTGGACCCGGTCAGACGGCCCGGGGATGGAAGATATGGAGAGAACCCAAACAGGTTGTTCCATTATTATCAATACCAGGTAATTTTGAAACCTTCTCCTCTTGAGGTGCAGGACCTCTATGTTGACAGTCTCCGGAGCCTCGGGATAGAGCCCGAAAAGCATGATCTCCGGTTTATCGAGGACAACTGGGAATCCCCCACGCTGGGGGCCTGGGGTGTGGGCTGGGAGGTGTGGCTGGACGGACTTGAAATCACGCAGTTCACCTATTTTCAACAGTGCGGCGGTATCGATCTCAAGCCCATCAGTGCCGAGATCACTTATGGACTTGAGCGTATCGCAATGTACCTGCAAAAAAAGAAAAATGTCTATGACATAATCTGGAGCGGAGATACGACATATGGGGATATCCATCTTCAGGCTGAAAAAGAGCATTCCAAATACAATTTTGAGGAAGCCGATACCGCTATGCTCTCGCTTATGTTCGACAGCTGCGAAAAGGAGGCCGGACGCGTTATCATTAAAGGGCTGGTGCTGCCTTCTTATGATCAGGTCCTCAAATGCTCCCATCTTTTTAACCTGCTGGAAGCGCGCGGAGCCATCAGCGTTACCGAAAGGGCGCACTATATAGGCAGGATAAGAAAGCTTGCCAGGCTCTGCGCAAGGGCATATCTTGACCAGAGACAGGAGCTGGGTTATCCGCTTATCAAAGCCCCTCGACTCGCAGAGCTCGCTCGGGGTAAAGAAAGGACAAAATAAATGGTAAAGCTTCTTGATATTTTTGAAAAGAAAAAACTGACCCTGATAGTAAGCCTTCCGGATAATGATATTGAATTTGCCAAGGCGGCGATCGCGGGAGGGGCCGATGCCCTAAAGGTCCACTGCAATATCCAGCACAAGGCCAGCGGGGTGTCCTTTGGCAGTTTTGCCCAGGAAAAAGCAAGGTTTGAGCAGATATTAAAGATAGCAAAGATCCCGGTCGGCATAGTGCCGGGAGCCCAGGTAAAGCCCACAGAGGCAGACATGAAGGAAGCGGTCAAGATGGGGTTTGATTTTTTTGATATGAATGTCGATGACATTCCCGCCTTTATGCTGGGGCTTAAGAATATCACCAAGATCGCCGCCGTCGACGGCAAACAGTCCATGGACAAAGTGGTGCACCTTAAAGCCTCGCATATTGACGGGCTTGAGGCCGCGATCGTTCCGCATCTTGGGTACGGGCAAAACCTTACCGTGGGCGACCTGCAGTATTACATCAGCCTGGCTATTTCTTCCGCATTGCCGGTCATTGTCCCGACGCAGCGCCGCATAGAGCCTGACGAGATCCCCATCCTTGCGGATACCGGCGTAAAATCCGTCATGATAGGAGCTATTGTAACGGGCAAGACCGCCGCATCCATAGAAGAAGCCGCAAAAAGCTTTAAAGAGGCGATCGATCAGCTGTGAAGCATCTGGGGGTCCTGTTCATCTGTCTGTCCGTCCTGTGTTCCTGCGCTTTTGCCTTTTCCTTTGCTGTGATAGGTGATGTTCAGGGTAGTAACGATACATTCAGAAAAGCCATCGGCCTGATGAACCGGGACCCCTCGCTCCTTTTTGCCGTCAATACCGGGGACCTGACCCCCTACGGTACAGAGTGGGAATATAACAAATACATAAATGTTATGTCCGCGAGCAAGGTCAGGTTCTACAACCTTGCCGGTAATCATGACGATAAAAGGGGAGGTCTGGAAAGGTTCAGAAAGCATTTTGGCTCTCCTTATTATTCCTGGGAAGTAGAAGGGGTGCGCTTTGTCTCGCTTTATAATGCCTCACGCAAAGGTCTTGGCGGACAGCAATATAACTGGCTGAAAAAAGAATTGAAAGCCAACAGAAATAAGCCCAAGATCGTTTTTATGCACAAGCCGCTCTTTGATATATCAGGTTCCTTTCCGGATGAGGTGATGCTGCCTGCCTCACAGGCTCAGGAACTTATCTCGTTATTCGAAAATAACCGGGTTTCAGCGGTCTTTTGCGGACATGTGCACGGCTATGTGAGCGAAAAGAGAAGCGGCATAACCTATATTATTTCCGGCGGGGGAGGAGGAAGACTGCATCTTCCTCATTTTGCGGGAGGGTTCCATCACTATGTTAAAGCCACCTGGAAGAATGGCAGGTTGATCACGGAGGTCGTCAAAATTGCAGCTGAATAACAAGATAGCTTTGGTCCCCCTGGACAGCAGACCGTGCAACTCAAAATTCCCGGTAAAACTGGCAGCCGCGGCCGGATTTGATGTTCTTGTTCCTCCAAAAGAACTGTTGGACAACTTCAAAGATCCGGCAAACACCGCGAAGGTCATCGATTGGCTCAAAAATACTTCAGCGGCGTGCTCCGGCCTTATCGTTTCTTCCGACATGCTCTCTTACGGGGGGCTTATTGCCTCGCGTTCTTCAAAGACTTCGCTTGAGGAGGCAAGGAATAACCTGTCCTGCTTATTGCAGATAAGGAAAGACAACCCGGAGATAAAGATCTTTGCTTTCTCTATCATAACCCGGCTCTCCATAACAGCGGGGTCAGAAAAAGAGGCGGAGATCTGGCGAAAGCTGTTCAAGTCCGCTGCTCTCGCAAGGAAAGCGGAAGACCTTTATAGGACCGGGGAAGGTCTTCCCCGTGAGGTCATCGAAGAGTTCATCTCTGTAAGAAAAAGGAACCACGAAATCAACAGGGACTGTATTGAACTGGCCGGCAGCGGAGTGATCGACTATCTTGTGCTTGGCAAGGAGGATTCTGCCGCAGGAGGACTGCAGACAGGAGAGGTTGCTTTGCTGGAAAGGCAGATCGGTTCTGATGGTCTCAATGAAAAGGTCCTAATAATGAACGGTGCTGATGAACTTTCTTGCGTCCTGACAGCCAGACAGATCAACGAACGCTTCAAGGACAGCCCAAAAATAACCGTAAGGTATTCCTCAAAGAACGAGAAAGCGGCAGCGATATATGAGGATTCATATGTGGCCGATAATGTTGCGCAGCACATAAGCGCGGCCGGAGCCCTCATGGCAGAAAAGATCTCGGACGCAGATATTGTGCTGTTCATTAACCTTTTCGACGATAAACAAAAGGACCTGCTGTTTGAAGCGCCAAAGTTAAAGGAAGGGGCTCAGCTGCATCTTCTAAAGAATTTCTGCTCGGAAATAGTCATGGTAAAGGACCTGGGCAAGAAAGCTGCGGTTGCGGACATCAACTACTGCAACGGAGCAGATGTCCAGTTTTTGGAAACCTTGAGAAGCGTTTTTCGGCTGGACCTGCTGGATGCCTATGCCGGATGGAACACGGCCTCCAACTCTATCGGCTGTGCTGTTGCCCAGGCTGTTCTGCCCGCAAATAAACCCTTTTTGCTGGAGCGCTTTGTCGATGACCTTGGTTATCAGGCCGTTGTAAGACCTCAAATAAACAAATATCTGGAAGAAAATGGAATATCAAAATATGACCTTGGAACTGATGATACAGCCATCGAGACCATCACAAAACAAAAAATGGCTGACTGGTCCAAAGAGTTTTTTTCAAAATTGGAGATCGGGAACTGGGAATTGGACATTGCTCTCCCCTGGCCCAGAACCTTTGAGACAGATTGTGATATAATTTTGCAGTGAAAAACGACATCACGACGGATATCCTTGTCTGCGGAGCCGGCCCTTCGGGCATTGCGGCCGCCATCAGCGCGGCCAGGCTTGGCGCGGGAGTTGTCCTTGTAGAAAAATACGGCTTTCCCGGCGGCATGGCTACCGCGGGTCTTGTCAATCCTTTCATGGTATCTAAATTTGAAGGGCGCGACCTGGTAAGAGGGATTTTTGAAGAAGTGGTCAGCTCTCTCAGGCAAAAGAATGCCGCGCTTGACGGAGAATTGTTCGGTCAGCCCCACATAGTTTTTGATCCTGAGGTGCTGAAACTGCTGCTCCTTGAGCTGCTTGAAAAGGCCTCGGTCAAGACCATCTATCATTCCTTTGTCTGCGGCTCTATCATGAAAGGCGACGAGATAAAGGGCGTTGTTGCCAGCACAAAATCAGGAGATGTCAGATTATTTGCAAAAGCGGTGATCGATGCCACCGGCGACGGAGATGTTGCGGCCCTTTCAGGCTGCGCCTTTGAACTTGGCAGGGAAAAAGACCATCTTTGTCAGCCCGCCACGCTAAACTTCAGGGTGTCGGGAGTTGACGAAGCCAGAATGCCGTTAAGAGAGCAGATGGACGCGCTCTATCTTGAAGCAAAAAAGAAGGGCAGTACCCGCTCCCCCAGGGAGAACCTGCTCTGGTTCGAAACAACGCAAAAAGGGACGCTGCATTTTAACTCCACAAGGATTCCCAGGATAGACGGCACAGATGTATTTGACCTTTCCAAAGCGGAAATAGAGGGCAGAAAACAGGTCGAGAGCCTGTTCGAATTTCTCCGCTCAAGCGTTCCCGGGTTCGGATCCTCTTATATAAGCAGCGTGGCCTGCCAGGCCGGCATACGGGAAAGCAGGAGGATAAAAGGGCTTTACACTCTTACCGCCGAGGATGTAACCGAAGGGCGCAAATTTGAAGATGCTATTGCAAGATGCAATTATCCTATCGATATTCATGATCCAGGTTCCGGCAGTTCCACCGTGTTCAAGAAACTAGGGCCCGGCATCTTTTATGAAATACCATATAGATGTCTTGTGCCTCAGAAGATAAAGAGGCTGGTGGTGGCAGGCAGGGCCGTGTCTTCAACACACGAGGCCCTGTCTTCGCTGCGCACCATGCCTACCTGCATGGCGATGGGACAGGCCGCTGGAGCAGCCTGCGCCCTGGCTGTAAAGAAACAGATACTGCCAAAAGACATCGATGCTCTTGAACTGATCAGGGCCCTCAACGAGCAGGGAGCCGGCCTCAGGACCGGAAGGGACGAGACTCGTTGAACCTCCCCTGAGCGCGTGATATAATTCGCGTAAATGAACACATCTTTTGAGCAGCTCCGCCTCAGAGAGATCTATCTGTCGCGTCTTAGATGGTTAGTTCTTGGCTGGCTTTTTGTCTGGATCTTCCTTCCCCATGGAGCAAAGTTTTCACTGCCTTTTGCCGCGATAGCCCTGGTCCTTGGAGCTGTTTACAACCTGGTAGTGGTACTTGCTCTAAAAGCCCGCTACCGGATGTCCCTGTCCGCGCTTACCCTGACCGTTGATTCGCTGCTTATCACTCTTGCCGTTTTTGTTACCGGGGGAATGAACTCGGAACTCTGGCCGCTGTTCTTTTTGATCGCTGTTTCTTCGTCGATGATAGTCAATGTGACCCTCGGGGCCGAACTCCTAATCTTTATTGCGGCTCTGTATTTTGTAGGCACGATCGCTTCGGCGCAGGATGCTTCATATCTTCCGGTTTTTGCCGGGAGGATGATAGCTGTCGGGTTTGTCCTGCTGCTTGCCTGTTTTCTTTCCAATCTTGAGCGCAAAGCCAGAGAGCGGGCTGAAGCGGTTGCGCGCGAGAACGAATCCCTGCTGGAGAGGGTAAAAAAGTTCAATGAGGAACTTGAAACGAAAGTGGAAGAGTCAACTGCCGAAGTAAAGAGACGCTACAAACAGATGGAAATAGTTTACAAAATAGGCAGCGAACTGACCTCGGACATTGAACTGGACAAGGTTCTGGGCTCGATCATAAAAGGAGTTCAGGAAGGGCTTGGGTATGACAGGGTCGGTATTTTTGAGGTTGAGGAGGAAGAAGAAAAGATAAGGGGGCGTTTGGGAGTTGACAGATGGGGCAAGCCTGAGAATATAGAACACCAGGTCTATCAACTTAATGAAGATGGCAACAGCCTTGCTATGGTGGCAAGAGGCGAACTAGAGTTCTTTTTTACTGAAAATGCCCAGGCGGACCTCACGGATATACAAAAAAAATACCTCGAAAAAGAGGTCGGCCAGAACGCTGTGGTACCGATGAGATCAAAAGGAAAGGTCATCGGGATGATAGCCGTGGACAATCTCATTTCCAGGCGCCCGATAGACAGGGAAGAGCTCAATCTTCTTATGACCTTTGCAGGACAGGCTGCCGTTGCGATCTCCAACGCAAGGATAATGGGAAAAGAAAGGGCTGCCTTTGTTGAATTAAGGAGGATGGAAGAAGCCAGGCAGGACTTCCTTTCAAAAATGTCCCATGAGGTCAGGACCCCTCTGGCTTCCATTAAGGAATCCGTCGGCCTTATCCTTGACGGGGTCATGGGGCCGGTTGCCGCAGGCCAGGAAAAGTTCCTGAAAATAGCGGACCAGAACCTCGTAAGGATGGTAGCTCTTATCGATGAGCTGTTTTCAGCCGTAAGATCGGACTCAAGCAGGATCAGGCTGGAGATGACCCTTTTGTCTGTTTCTCAGATAGCGGGGGATGTTCTTTTTGAGCTGGCGCCGCAGGCGCAAAAAAAAGAGATCGCTCTTTTAAACGAAATGCCGCCGTCGGTTAGCAGCGTGCATGCCGACAAAGCAAAGGTGCATGCAGTTATACTAAATCTTGTCCGCAATGCCATCAAATATACGCGGGAGGGAGGCTCCGTCAGAGTTCTTTCTTATGAGGATGAGAAGGATGTTTTTGTGGAGGTCTGCGACAACGGCATCGGGATAAGCGCTGAAGACCAGAAAAAAGTCTTTGAGAAGTACTATAAAGTAGATAACAGCGCAAACAACCTCGAAGCCGGCGCGGGGCTCGGGCTTGCGATATCAAAAGAACTGGTTGAGGCCCACGGGGGGCGCATCAAGGTGGAAAGCGCCGGCCCGGGGCAGGGCTCAAGCTTCATTTTTTCACTGCCAAAAGGATAGATGTGGAACCTTTCAGACCTACCCGCGCAGAGATAAACCTGAAGGCTGTTGATAAGAATATCGAAAGCCTGCGCTCCTTTTTGGGCAAAGGCACCAGGCTAATGGCCATTGTAAAAGCCAATGCCTACGGCCACGGAGCAAAAGAGATTGCATTGGCGGCGGAAAAAGCCGGCGCCGATTATCTGGGAGTGGCCTATCTGGGCGAAGCTCTTGAGCTGCGCTCCTGCGGGGTAAAGACCCCAATCCTCATCTTGAGCGAGACCCCGCCGTCTTTTGCGGACCATGTGGTAGAGCATGACATTACGCAAACCGTCTACACCGTGCAGCTTGCGCAGTCGCTCAGCAGGTCTGCTTCAAGACAGGGGAAAAAAGCAAAGGTCCATCTAAAGGTGGATACGGGAATGGGAAGGGTGGGAGTGTTCCCGTCGGAGGTCATGGGCCTTCTAAAGAACATAGCGCATCTTCCGTTTGTCGAGGTTGAAGGCATCTTTACTCATTTTTCCTGCGGCGAAGACCTTGAGAGCGGATTTGCAAAGAAGCAGCTGGATTCTTTTATGTCGGTCCTTGATCAGACAAAAAAAGAAGGCTTTTCTATACCCATTAAGTACTGTGCAAACAGCGCTGCCGTTTTTAACTTTCCTAAAAGCCACCTGGACATGGTAAGGCTGGGCATAACCATGTACGGACTGTACCCTCCGGGGCTAAAAAGATGCCCCGTGGCGCTTCAAAAAGTGCTCACATTAAAAACAAAGGTCCTCTACATTAAAAGAGTCCCCAAGGGGACCCCTCTCAGCTATGGCGCCACATATGTCACCCAAAAGGAGACCTCTATAGCCACTTTGCCTGTCGGATATGCGGACGGGCTGTCGCGGCTCCTTTCCAACAGGGGACAGGTGCTGATAAGGGGCAATAGATATCCTATCGTGGGCAGAGTTACCATGGACATGACCATGGTGGAAACCGGAGATGATAAAATAGAGGTGTGGGATGATGTTTCGATCATCGGAAAGGACGGCAGCGAAGAAATAACGGCGGACGAAGTTGCCGGCCTAATGGATTCGATAAACTATGAGGTCGTGTGCGGGATAGGAAAAAGGGTGCCCAGAGTCTATATCAGATAAAATGAGCCATATATCCTTATACAGAAAATACCGCTCCCAGAACTTTGATGAGGTGATAGGGCAGGAACCCATAGTTACCACCATCAAGAACGCCATTACCCATAACCGGCTGGGACATGCCTATCTTTTTACCGGTCCGAGGGGGACAGGCAAGACCTCGATAGCCAGGATCTTTGCCAAAGCACTGAACTGCGGCGAGGCTATGACAGCTTCGCCCTGCGGAAAATGCGAGCAGTGCCTCAAGATCACCGAGGGCTCTGCCATGAATGTGATCGAATTGATGCGGCTTCCAACAGGGGTATCGACGACATACGCGACCTCAGGGAAAAGGTAAGATACAGGCCTGTCGAGGGCAGATATAAGGTCTACATTATAGACGAGGTCCATATGCTGTCGAACGAGGCTTTTAACGCCCTGCTCAAGACCCTGGAAGAACCGCCAAAGGGCACCGTGTTCATACTTGCCACTACAGAGCCGCAGAAGGTCCCGGTCACCATTTCATCCCGCTGCCAAAAATTCGATTTTGGCAGGATAGACCTTTCAAAGGTGTCCCTGCACCTGAAACAGATAGCAAAAAAAGAAAAGTTCGAGATGGACGAGGAAGCTCCGGCGCTTATTGCAAAGGCCTCCGAGGGCTCCATGAGGGATGCTATCTCGCTGATGGACCAGCTGGTCTCTTTTTGCAGCGGAAGGATAACGGTAAAAGATGTTGTGGCTGTTCTGGGGACCGCGGAGCCCGAGTTCTTGTTCGACCTGGGAGAGGCCATACTTAACGGAGAAGAAAAAGTACTGCTGGAACTTATTGACAGAGCAATTGCCAACGGCGTCAGCATCCCAAGGCTGACCAAGGACCTGATCTACCATTTTAGGAACCTGCTTCTTGTAAAGATCGGCAGCCTCGAGCTGGTGGAACTGGCCAAAGAACAGGTGTCCAGGCTTAAGGATTATTCGCAGAAATATCCTCTGGAAAGGATAAAGAAAGTGATCCGGGATGTTTCAAGAGCGGAAACAGATATGAAGTGGCACCCGAACAGCAGACTGGTACTGGAGGTGGCGCTTCTTGAATCTGCATCAAAGCCGTCAGCCGCCGGCCCTCAGCCCTCAGCCATAGGCCATAGGCCCTCAGCCATCAGCCATCAGCCTGAAGGCTTAAGGCTTAAGGCTGAAGAAAAAGAAGCAAAGCCCGCTGCAAAGATCACAATGAGCCCGTCTTCCGGGACCTTTGAGTTGGTAGTGTCAAAATGGAAAGAGATACTTGAAAAGGTGAAGTCAAAAAGCCTTTTTGGTTTTGTTTCCCTCTGTGAAGCAAAGCCTTCTGCCATTGACGAAAAAGGTGCTCTGGTCCTTGAGTTCAACAAAGGATTTGCTTTTCATAAGGCAAGGGTCGAAGAGGCCGATAATAAGCAGGCTCTAATGTCCTCCATCAAAGAGGTCGCGGGCATTGACATTAACATAAAATGCGTTCTGCTTGACGGAAGCGAAAATAAAGGCAAAGAAGAAGAAAACTCTATTTCGGTTGATGATATAATCGATATGTTCGACGGGAAGGTTGTTCTGTAGCTCCTCTTGTTTTCAATGTCCAATTCCCAATTGCCAATGTCCAATTGTCAGCCAATCTCCTTTTATTGACAGGCATCATCTTTTTGGTGTCTTTTTGGGTGTTGCGCTAATCGCTCCTAAAAATCCCTCTGCTTATTCGTTATTGTGTTAGTGTTTTGCGAGTTTAGGCTTGAACATTGCGTTCAATAATGGCAGAATTACGACAAATGGTTGTTATTAATCATTGGTTTGCGAAAGAAACCGAGTGTTTTTGTTCTTTTCTTGAAAAATTGCTTAATGAATGCAACTCATTTGACAAAAACAACTCATCGGCTACGGCCAGACAAGAAAGAGTTCTTCAGGTATTTGACTCAGTTTCAAAGGTGTTTGATATACATTTCCTTGAAATATGGAAGTTTATCACAAAAGAAAGGCTTTCTGAAAGTCAAGAAATATACGGTGAATACAAAGGATACTATTACGACAAGTTAAGCAAGTTCTTGGTAAGTCCCGCCATAAATTATCAGATTAATAAGAAGCCTCTTGGGTATCCCGGAGACTTTATTGTTATGAATTACATGTATGATTATAATCCTGCAACAGGGAAATTCCTTGGCGAAAGCACTTTTGACATGCTAATCAACAGATACACCTGTTCTGTCCCCATATCATTGTCGAATATAAAAAGAAAAGATTATTTCAAGGAAAAGCTTCGCAATGTGATAAAAAATGGTGGCCGTAGGATTGCTAGCATTGCGTGCGGCTCGATCAGGGAGTTGTTTGAGATCATACGGGAAAGAGATTTGCCGCAAGAAATAACTTTCACTTGTTTTGATTTTGAGCAAAAAGTCTTCGATTATATTAACGACTGGATAACCAGAAATGGATCAAAAGGAATAAAGCTTGAAATGGTCAAAGCTGATATTATGGGGCTTATAAAAGATAAAGATATGCAGAGAAGAATGGACAATCAAGATTTTGTATATTGCTCAGGACTTTTTGATTATCTCGGCAACAGGGTGAGCGGGCGTTTGCTAAAGATCCTTTTTTCATTTGTAAGACTGAAAGGGGAATTAATAATATGCAATGCTTCAGAGGAGTTTAGCTCTCATAGGGCTTATTATGATTTTCTAGGCGACTGGATTCTTTTATACAGGATGAAAGATCAGATAGTGAGTTGGGCAAATGATGTGCCCGATACCTCCAGTAAGTCAGTTTTTCAGACACATGAAGGTGGGAGCTATTGGTTCCTTAGCCTAAAAAAATGAGCCTGCAGATATACGCATACATTAATCTGTTCACCTCTTTTGCTTGTGTCGCATTAGCGATCCTTCTGCTTGCTGGAGGAGGAATTAAAAGAAAAACAAACATCAGCTTTTCAGCTATGTCTATAACAACAGCAATCTGGCAATTCGGGCTTTACAGGCACACGCTTTCAATTACATATGCTGATTCGATGTATTGGTCTATATTCCTCCACAGCTTCGCGATATTAATACCTCCGCTATATCTGGTTTTTGTGATGAGTATGCTCGGGATTTCTCGCCGGCTTTTTGTCTGGACAATGTTTATTCTTGCTTTTGTGTTAATGTCCATGAATATATTTACGCGCGACTTTATCGCTAGAGTGGCGCCAATTTCAGGATTTTTATTCTTTCCCATGGCGGGAAAGTTTTACATACTATATCTATGGGAATATCTGGTGTGTTTTCTTCTTCCTATTTATTGGTTATCAATAAACATCAAAAAGGAAAAGGGAAACAGACGGCAGCAGTTGATATTATTGTTTATGAGTACGATTGTTGGGGTAATAGGCAGTTCTTCAACATTTTTGCCGGTATATGGTGTGCCATTATTCCCTTACGCAAACTGTTTTACCTGGTTATTCACGCTGATATTAGCCTATGCAATAACAAAAACGAAATTCTTGAATATTTCGATCATAATCAGCAAATCTTTTGCGTATGGAGCCACAATAATCGTTTTAGGGAGCTTGTATCTCGCTTTTGCGATTCCATACAGGATGTTTGTTTCGTCGAGTATAGATGTCGGATTCCTGTCAATGACCGTTGCTTACGGTATTTTTACCGGGTTTTGTTTTGAACGACTCCGCATGTTCATCCAAACCTCGTCAGATAAAGTGTTTTTGTCCGGCAGGTATGAGCTTAAGAAGGCATTGTCTTACTTTGTTGAAAAGCTTTTTAAAATTGTCTCTTTGGAACAACTGCGTCAGCTTTTTGATGATGCACGGACAGAGATAGTAGAATCGAAAGTTTTAAGTCTGTTTATTGTCGGCATCAAAGAAAATGTCATTTCATTGCCGGAAGAGCTGATCGAATACTTTTGCAGGCACAAGAATGGAATTGTGCTGGTTTCGGATGCCATCAATAAAGTCCCTTCCCTGCGTGATGTCCCAGGTGTCAAGGATGTGGAATATTTTGTCATATGCCGCTCGCAGGACAATCTGATCGCTGTTCTTGTTGTTGGTAAAAAGTTATCGGAGGATCCATTTAGAGATGAAGAAATAGAGACATTCAAGATCCTAGCGCCTCAAATTGCAGCAGTGATAGAGAGAATTTCTCCCTATGAAAAAGTTAAAGCCGATTACAAGACAGCGCAGGAAATAGCCGAACGGGCGCAGCATATGGCGATGCTGGGGCAGATAGCGCTTCAGGCCGGGCACGAGATAAAGAACCCGATCGCGGCTATAAACTTGCATACAGAGCTTCTGAGAAAGCACCTTGGTGACAGGGAGCACCTTGAGAAGTATATCGAGCTTGTGCAGAGGAATTCAAAAAAGATAGAGGATATCGTGGATAAGATGAAGGAGCTCGGGATAAAGAGCGATGAAAAAATGGAGCCACTGGACCTTATGGAGCTTCTCGAGAAAAAAGTCCTGTTTCTTTTGGCAGGTTATCTGAACAAAAAGGAGATTAAGGTGGTTAAGGACCTGCTGCCCCTGCCAAGGATCTTAGGAGCGGCATCTTCTCTTGAAAAAGCCTTTGTGAACATAGTCCTGAACGCTATTGAGGCGATGGGGACAGGAGGAACGCTTACATTAAGAGCAGCTGTTGACGGCTCAAATGTCAGGGTCATCATTAGCGACACCGGTTGCGGAATACCTCCGGAAAACCTCAATAAAATCTATCTGCCGATGTTTACCACGAGGCATGAGGGAACCGGACTGGGGCTTTCCATAACATATAAGACCATAGTTGAACAGCACAAAGGATCGATCGATGTAAAAAGCCCCTCGACTCCGCACGGGGTGAACAAGGGGACCGAGGTTATAGTTTGTCTTCCGGTTTAGAGTAAAGTTCCTCGTCGATCTCCTTAAGATAAGCCGCCAGCCTTTCCTTTTTACTTTTGAGCTCCAGGTGCGTGCCGATGGTCTTTAAGAGGTCGGCGGAAGTGAACGGCTTGGTAACATAATCGCAGGCTCCGGATTTTATCGCGTCAACGGTAAGGTTTATGTCCTTTAGCGCCGTTACCATTATGATGTAGGTCTTTGGCTTGAAGTTTTTTATCTCCTTTAAAAGGTCCAGTCCGTTCATGTCCGGCAGACGAATGTCAAGCAGTGCCAGGTCAAAGTCCTTTGATCTGATCAGGTCCAGCGCGCCCTTTGCGTTCGGCGCACTTTCAACTTCATATTGTTCTTTGATTATCTCGGTTATCGCGGACCTCATGTCGTCTTCGTCGTCAACTACAAGAACCCTGGGCGTTGCGGCCTCTATTTTTATTTCTTTATTGAGTTTTTCCTTTATCTGTTTTTCTATTTCTTCATAAGTGCCGGCCTTTCCGTCCCTGATGATGTCCGAATAGTCCCTGGAGCGCCTGGCCTCAAGCAGGCGGCTGTCCACATCAGCCCTCCACCTGTCAAGTTTGTGGTAGATGTGGTCGAACTGTTGGAACAGATAGCCTTTCTCTTCGGCAAATTTCAATTTTGACAGGAGTTCTTCCGAGGTGAAGGGTTTGGTCAGGTAATCGCTGGCGCCCTCGGACAGGGCCTGCACGGCATAACTGGAGTCCTTCATCGCGGTTACCATTATCACCGTCAGCAGACGGTTCTCTTCAAGAAGTTTTTTAAGGACCTCAAGCCCGCTCATGTCCGGCAGTTTTATGTCAAGGAGCACTATGCCAAGCGTCACAAAGGGGAACAGGCTTTCGGCGGCCTCAAGAGCTTCTTTGCCCGTGCGGGCCTCTTTTACGCTGTAGAGGTCTTTCAGGATCCCGCAGATGCCGCTTCTTACATCATCTTCATCCTCGACAACAAGCACGGTCTTTATCTTGTCGGTCATTGCTTTCTTCCCCTTTGACTAGAGATTTTACTCTTTAACCTTGTGGAAAGCAAGAGGTGTTTTTATGGCAGGCCGACGCTTTAAAGCGTCGGTAAAAAAGGATGCGGGCAGATGTCAATGCCTTATCTATGATAAAATATCAGACGGAGGACAAATAATGTTCGACATGGGCGAGATGCTGAAAAAGGCGCAGCAGATGCAGGGCGAGATAAAAAGGGTCCAGGGAGAACTTTCAAAACAGACCTTTACCACCGGGGCCGCAAGGGGAGCGGTGGTAGTGACCGTTAACGGCGAAATGGAGCTTGTTGAGATAAAGATAGACCCTTCGATGGCGCCCATGGCAGATCCTGAAAAACTGGGCTCTCTGATAAGGTCCGCTGCAAATGAAGGACTTGGCAAGGCCAAGGACTTTGCCGCCAAAAAAATGAACGAAGCGGCCGGAGGTTTTAATATCCCCGGGTTGTCCGGCCTTTTGGGCGGCTGAAAGTGTCCTCATATTATCCCGGTCCCATAGAGAACCTCATAGAAGAATTCCGCAAGATGCCGGGCATAGGCCCCAAATCCGCGCAGAGACTGGCGTTTTATGTCCTTTCTATAACTCCTTCTGATGCAGCGGCGCTTGCAGATGCCGTTGTCAAGGCAAAGCAAAGCGTTAAACACTGCAGTTCCTGCTTTAACATAACAGAAGAGGACCCCTGTCCCGTCTGTTCGGACGAAAAAAGGGACAGGAGTCTTATTTGCGTTGTGGCAGAACCGAAAGACATGATAGCTATAGAAAGGACAAAGGAGTATAAAGGCCTTTATCACATACTGGGAGGGGTAATTTCCCCCCTTGACGGGATCGGTCCGGACAATCTTAGAATAAAGGAATTGCTGCAGAGGCTAAAGAACGGCGTAAAAGAGATCCTTGTTGCGCTTAATCCCACCACCGAAAGCGAGACCACTATCTTTTACCTGTCCAGGATACTCAAGCCGCTGGGAGTGCGCCTTACCAGGATAGCCTCCGGGCTTCCGATAGGGTCCGACATGGATTTTGCCGACGAAGCCACTATCTCAAAAGCCATAGAAGGAAGGAGAGAACTGTGAACCTAAAAGGTCTTAAAGAATTTTTCGGCGTCTGGTGGAAACTGATGGCAAGGCCCATCTATTTTTATACTTTCATAGAAAAGAGCGGATGGAAGGAGAGGTCTCTTTCGTTCCTTTTGTCCGTCAGCTGGACACTGGCGCTGTTCATTTCGGCATCGGCACTGGCCATACAGCTCATATGGATACTCCTTGGCCTCGTTTCAGGGGTCACAGGTCTCAAGTTCCTGATCATCCTTCCGGTCTTTGCGGCTTTGTGCGCCATGTTCGTCTTCATAATATTCCTGATAACCGGGGCTTTTGTCTTTGCCGCCTCCTTTGTCGGTTTTGGGGTCCTGTCAGTCATCAATGACGCGGTGTTCCGTCTTTTTTACGGAAAGAGCGATATAAAAGAAAGCGCTAAAGCCTTTTTTTATTCCAGCGGAGTTCTGCTGTTCTCTATTCTTATCTTTTTCATGGCAGTCCTGGTAAGGTACAAGGCTCTTTCGTTCGCTAACTTTGCAACAGGCGCCAACATCGTGATGGTCCTTTCCCTTGTTTACGCCTGGGGCCTTTGGAGCATCGCGTCAAGAAAGATCTACAGGACGGGCAAAACAATTTCAGTGCTCCTTACTTTAATTTCGGTTTTAATAGTGATATTATTGATAGCGGCGGCTGACATTAAGCTCTTACCCGCTTTAGAAAGGTGG
Source organism: Candidatus Margulisiibacteriota bacterium (assembly GCA_041650635.1). Lineage (NCBI taxonomy): Bacteria > Bacillati > Candidatus Margulisiibacteriota > Candidatus Margulisiibacteriota bacterium. Next base: position 21,521 of record JBAZKV010000021.1, read on the forward strand.
ATTTCCTGATGAAAAAAATAACGGAGATACGCTGGCATGGAAGGGGAGGCCAGGGGGCCAAGACGGCGGCGCTTTTGTTCGGGGATGCGGCGATGAGCCTGGGCAAATTTATTCAGGCTTTTCCGGAATACGGGCCCGAAAGAATGGGAGCTCCGGTGGCTTCTTTTAACAGAATAAGCGAAGAACACATCACCGTCCACTACGGGATAACGGAGCCGGACATCGTGCTTGTGCTGGACCCCACCCTAATGGGCAAGGTCAATGTGGTGGCCGGGCTTAAAGAGGACGGCATACTGATAGTAAATACTGCCGAGACCCCTGCCCAGGTCAGGTCAAAAATAGGGTTGAAAGGCAGAAAAGTCTATACCGTTGATGCTTCAAAAATATCCACGGAAACCATAGGCAGGGACATACCTAATACCCCGATGCTGGGCGCTCTTGTAAAAGCCTCCGGGCTTTTGGATTTTAAGCTTGTTATTAAAGACCTCGAAGTAAAGCTCAGAAAAAAATTCGCGTCAAAGCCAGAGGTCGTGGCTGGCAATTTGAAAGCCGTTGAAAGCGCGTTTCAACAAGTGAAAGGGGAGTAAGATGTTGAGTGAAGCGAAATCCGCCTCTGGCGGAGCAAACGAGCCTGGCTGGAAAGAGCTGCCGCAGGGCGACATTTTGAAAGCGGCCACCGCTCTTGAGTTTGAGACAGGGGATTGGAGGACCAAAAGGCCCGTAAAGGACGACAAACTCTGCATCAACTGTTTGTTCTGCTACATCTACTGTCCTGACAGTGCGGTCAAAGTAAAGGACGGCAAGTTCGACGGCATTGACTACAGGTACTGCAAAGGCTGCGGGATCTGCGAAAATGTTTGTCCTGTAAAGCCTGTAAAAGCGGTCAGAATGGAGAAAGACAAATGACACAGATAGTTGCAAAAACAGGCAACGAGGCCATGGCCGAGGCCATGCGGCAGATAAACCCTGATGTGGTGGCCGCTTATCCCATAACTCCGGCAACGGAGATAGTGATGATCTTTTCGCAGTTCGTTGCGGACGGTTTGGTGGATACCGAATTTGTCGCGGTGGAATCAGAGCACAGTGCCATGAGCGCCACTCTTGCGGCCTCTGCCGCCGGAGCAAGGGCCATGACGGGGACTTCTTCACAGGGGCTCTGTCTGATGTACGAAATGCTCCCCATCGTTTCTGCTCTGCGTCTGCCCATTGTAATGCCGGAAGTAAACCGGGCGATCTCGGGCCCCATCAACATACACTGCGACCACAGCGACACGATGGCCGCCAGGGACTTTGGCTGGATCCACATTTTTTCGGAGAACACGCAGGAAGCCTACGACAATATGCTGCAGGCGGTAAGGATAGCCGAGCATCCCGATGTAAAGCTTCCCGCCATGGTTACGACGGACGGCTTTATCATAAGCCACTGCCTCGAAAAGATAGAGATACAGGATGATGCAACGGTCAAGGATTTTGTGGGAAAATTCGTTCCTTCCACCAATCTTCTGGACCTGAATAATCCCGTCACCATAGGGGCGCTGGACCTTCAAAACTTTTACTTTGAGCATAAAAGACAGGTAGCGGAGGCGATGAAGAAGGCGAAACCTGTAATCCTTGAAATAGGGAAGGAATTCGGCAAAAAATTCGGCCGTGAATACGGGTTCTTTGAAAAATACAGGCTTGATGACGCCGAATTTGCAGTTGTCTGTCTGGGGTCCACTGCCGGTTCTGCCAAGGCTGTGGTGGATGACCTGCGCGACAAAGGCAAAAAGGCCGGGCTGCTCAAGATAAGAGTGTTTCGTCCCTTCCCGGAAGAAGAGATCGCCCAAGCTCTGCAGAACATTAAGGCCGTGGCGGTGATAGACAGAAGCGACGGCTTTGCCGCAACAGGCGGGCCGGTATTTTCCGAGGTGCGCAGCGCGCTTTATGATAAAAAGAAAAAGCCGGTCGTGGTGGATTATATTGCGGGATTGGGCGGCAGGGAGATAACCCTTGCCCACATACAGGAGATATTCTCTGAGACAGAAAAAATAGCGTCAGGACAGAGCCCCAAAGAGTATGTCCAGTACAAAGGAGTGAGATAATGGCAACACTGAAAGAACTATCACAGCGGGAGGACAGGCTTACGGGAGGGCACAGGATGTGTCCGGGCTGTGGGGCGCCTATAATAGTGCGGCAGGTATTAATGGCTGTTAAGGGGCCCGTGATAGTTTCCTGCGCTACAGGCTGTCTTGAAGTGTCCACTACTATTTTTCCTTTTTCTGCGTGGAAGACGCCGTTCATCCACAGTGCTTTCGAAAATTCGGCGGCTACCATGTCCGGGGTAGAGGCAGCCTACACTTCTTTAAAAAGACAGGGGAAACTGAAAGAGGAGATCAAGTTCATAGCTTTTGGCGGAGACGGCGGAACCTATGACATAGGTTTTCAGTCCCTTTCCGGAGCGATGGAAAGAGGCCATGACATGCTTTATGTGTGCTACGATAACGAGGCATACATGAACACCTCTATCCAGAGGTCCAGCGCCACACCCAGAGGCGCCAGCACCACGACCGAGCCCGCGGGAAAAGTGAGGCAGGGAAAGAGGATGAGCAGAAAAGACCTGACAGAGTGCATGGTGGCACACAACATACCTTACGCGGCGCAGAGCGTCTGCGGAGACTGGAGAGACCTTACCAGAAAAGTTGAAAAGGCCATGTCCATCAAGGGGCCTAAATTCATAAATGTGCTGCAGCCCTGCCAGCTTGGCTGGGGCTACCCCATGGAAAAGACCGTTGAAATGGGTAAACTTGCCATTGACACCTGTTTCTGGAACCTTTATGAGGTGGAGAACGGCAAATATACCATAAGTTACAGGCCAAAAGAAAAAAGGCCGCTTGTCGACTTTCTTAAGCCTCAAGCCAGGTTCAGGCACCTTTTTAAGCCCGAGAACAAGGCCCTTCTTGAAGAACTGCAGGCGGAAGTTGACAGGAACTGGGAACTGCTGCAAAAAAAAGCGGAGTGTTTTAAACCGTAAGCGGAGACAGAAAAGTGAACCAGAAACAGCTGGCAGCCAGCCTTGCTGAAAAATTCAGCGAGAAGAAGTCCAAAATGGAAGAACTGCTTGACAGTGCAGTGGCGCTTATGTCAGAAGCCCTTGCCAGAGGCGAAAAGGTCCGTCTGGTAGGGTTTGGCAACTTTGTTGTTAAAACAAGAAAGGGGCGCCTCGGAAGGAACCCCCGGACGGGGGAGGCTATAGAAATAATCCCAACTAAATGCGCAACATTTGTAGCCGGATCTAACCTGAAAAAAGCCATACGCACAACTAAAAGTGCCTAATATAAAGATATCGGATACCATAAAAAGCCTGCTTGAGATCCTGCCCCCGCACATCAAAGAGAAAATTTACTCCAGAATAGACTTTTCAGATATGATAGAGGTGATCCTAGACCTTGGAAAGAAACCTGAGGTCAGGTTCGAGAAAAAAGTGTTCACCATAGAGGATGAAACCGTTTCACAGGAGGACATAGACCACATAATAACTAAAGTCGGTAAATTCACTTCGGACAACAGGGCCGGCATAGAAAGATCTCTTCACCGCATCTCATGTATAAGGAACCGGACCGGTAAAATAATAGGGCTGACCTGCAGGGTAGGCAGGGCCGCGGTGGGCACCATCTCTATAATCAGGGATATCATAGAATCCAACAAGAGCATACTTTTTATGGGGCCGCCGGGCATAGGCAAGACCACAAAACTCCGCGAGGCAGCCCGGGTTTTGAGCGAAGAATTCAACAAAAGAGTGATCGTTGTTGATACAAGCAATGAAATAGCCGGGGACGGAGATATCCCTCATCCGGGCATCGGCAAATCGCGCAGGATGCAGGTGCCCAGCCCAGAAAGACAGCACGCAGTAATGATAGAAGCGGTGGAAAACCACATGCCGGAGGTTATCATCATAGATGAAATAGGGACCTTGGCCGAAGCCGAAGCCGCAAGGACCATAGCCGAAAGAGGTGTTGTCCTTATCGGAACGGCACACGGCATCTGCCTGGAGAATCTGGTCTCAAACCCCACACTGAGCGATCTGGTAGGCGGAGTTCAGACCGTGATCCTTGGGGATGAAGAAGCCAAAAGGAGAAGAACGCAAAAAGCCATACTCGAGCGCAAGGCCCCTCCCACATTTGATATCGTGGTCGAGATAAGAGAGCGCGACACCATGGCCATCTATTCTAATGTGGCGGAGGCTGTTGACAAACTCCTTAGAGGAAGGCAGCCCCAGCCGGAAGTCAGGATAAGGAATGCAGAAGGAAAGATAGAGATCAAGGAGAAACCTCCTGAGGAAATGCCCGAAATAACGGAAGAAGAGATAGAAGAAGCATCGCGGCAAAAAACAGAAGCAAAGACCAGGATCTTTGTTTTTGGAGTCAACAAGAGCAGATTTGACAGAGGCATTGCCTCTATGGGTATCAGCGCCAGGACGGTGGATTCGCTTGACGAGGCGGACATCGTTGTTACCACGAAACCGAAAGCTGCCAGAGGCGGAAAGATAACAAAGGCCGCGCAGAACCATAATGTCCCTGTTCATATATTAAAGAGCAACACCTCCGCCTCTGTGATGAAGTTCCTTAAGAATTATTTCAGGATCTCAGAAACAGAGGAAGAGTATGAAGAGACCTCCCTTAACGAGACCAAGAACGCGATAGAAGAGGTTAACAGAACAAATAAAACCGTTGACCTTTCCCCTCAGAATTCTTATATAAGGCGACTTCAGCACCAGCTGGTGGAGCGGCATGACCTTAGGTCCGAAGCAGTGGGCCAGGAGCCCCACAGAAGGGTAAGGATCTATCCCAGGTGATCAAAAGAGTTTCTTCTTTATTACTTGCGGCAGCAGTTTTTTTGGGCTTATTTAGCCTTTCTCATGCGGCCACCCGTACCTGGGACGGGGAAGGCTCCACAAATAACTGGAGCGAAGCCGCTAACTGGAGCGATGATGCAACCCCTGAGGCAGCGGATGCTGTTGTATTTGACGGGACCTCGACAAAGTCTTCAACGGTTGACGCGGCTTTTGCCGGCACTATAACAACTCTGTCAATTAACAGCGGTTTTAACGGTATCCTTACGCTTGGCAGAAGTTTGACGATGTCCGGTGCCATCTCCCAGGCTGCCGGAACTTTTGACGCGGTATCTTATGATGTTGTCTCCAGCGGCAATACCACCTTTTCCGGCGGCTACCTTTATATGGGCTCCGGCACATGGACATTCAATTCAACAGGGAACAACTCGACTAATTTTACCGGCTGTGTCGTATCCGCACAGACAAGCACTTTGAAACTGGTGGGAGGGTTTGTTAATACGCGGACTTTGACCGCGGCAGGCAACACATTTAATACGCTCCAGCTGCACGCGGGGAATACCGGGACCATAGCACTTGCCGATAATGTTACTGTTGAGGCTCTTGTGCTTTCCGGTACAACAAATGGTGCTGATTACGGAGTTAAGGCCGCCAGTGCTGCGACGACCATTACGGTCAACGGCGACCTTAACATCTCCGGCAACGGATTGAATAGAGGAACGTTCAATGTGGCGGGGGATCTGAATCTTAGCGGAGGCATGATCGATGGCGCCACGGTAGATCTTACAGGGGACCTGAATGTAACTTCGGGTTCTACCGGTAACGGTTACGGAAGGATCAATTGGAACAAGGCCGGGAACGAGACCTGGTCGCCTGCAGGTAAGATGTGCAATCTGACGGTAAACACAGCCAGAACAATAACTATGGCCTCAACACTGAATGCATCAGGCCTTGTTCTAACAACAGGATCCGCCGTTATCCTGGCGACCTATGATGCGTATTTTGCACAGGGTAATGTAGACCTTGCTCCCGGTACATTTACAGTGACTTCAGGACAGATAACCATTGAAGCCGGATATAATCTGGCACATGCAAACACTCTTACGCCAGGAAGCAATGTCCTGCAAGATTTGGCTGTAAAGGTTATGGGTAGCACGGGCAGCACCTCTAAATTGGCCGTTTCCGGGGACCTGACCGTGCAGGACCTGTCGATTTATAATACCGTATCGGCTTCGGGGGGAGGCTACGGGTTTAATCCCGGGGCTAACACGGTAACCGTCAACAGTGATCTATCTATTACAGGAGGCGGAATATCTGCATCCGGAGGAACGTTCAATGTTGCGGGGAACGCGACATGGTCAGCCGGAAATATCGACAACGGCACCTTTAATATTGCCGGCAACCTGACAAGGACCGGCGGCACAATAGGAGGGGGCTATTCGCCCACATTTGTTTTGAACGGAGCTGCCGCACAAAATGTTACTTCCACTTCCACATCCTTTAAGCACTTAACCGTATCTAACGCATCGGTTTCAGGCGTTACCTTTCTGGACAGCTCTGCGGTGACCGGGAACTTTGTGGATACCACGGCGTCTTCAAAATTATATTTTACCGGCGGCACCACGCATACCTGGAGCAATGTCAATCTTAACGGACAAGCCGCCGGTACAAGAATAACTATGGCAAGCACAGACACAAATGATTGGAACTTTAATGTGGCCGCTCTTACCGATGTTTCCTATGTGAATCCGTCACATTCAAACGCTTCAGGCGGCATACAGATAGTTGCCGATAACGGGACAAATCTAAGCGGCGGCAACAACACGAATTGGCTGTTCCCTTCTAAAACAGTTACTTCGGAAGCCGGCTCTAACGGGGCCATCTCTCCGTTGGGGGCTGTTACGACAGAAGAGGGCAATGATCTTCAGTTCACTGTTACTGCGGACCCAGGTTACCAGATAAAAAGCGTCCTGATAGACGGAACGGCAACTTCAGAGGCCCTTGTATCCCCGTACATTTATACCTTTTCCGGATTGTCGGCGGACCATGTCATTATTGCTTCTTTTGAAGCCGAGGGGACAAGGACCTGGGATGGAGGAGGAGAGGATAATAACTGGTCTACCGGCGCTAACTGGACTGGCAATACCTCGCCAACTACCTGGGAGGGGGCTGTTTTTGACGCTGCTTCGGTAAAAATATCCACCGTTGACGCTTCCTTTGCCGGGCAGGTAGCTTCAGTTACCGTTGAAGCAGGTTATTCCGGGACCATTACCCTTGCCAAAAACCTCACTTCCGGTTCCTTTGATCTTAAGGGCGGGGCATTTGAAGCCGGGGCTTATTCTATTACCAGCAACGGCAGTTTTGAAACAGACGGGTGCGCGCTTAACGCAGGAACATCAACGATAACTGTTGACACAACAAATACCAATGCTTCTTTTTCCGGGGATTCCAGTACATTTTACAATGTGCTGTTCAAGAGTTCGTCTTCCGCTGCCCGTACCGCAACGCTTGGCCCGGGGACCATTAATTTTTCGGGATATTTTTATGTGAGCGCTTCGGGCACAGGCAGTATGATAGTTGATGCTTCGGCAAACAACCCGAATGTTAACATAACCGGAGTTCTTGATTATACCGGTTCAGGTTCAGGGTCCGAATACTTGAATATGGGGTCAGGCACCTGGGAGGCGTGGGGAGGCGTGGTTCTTCTTAACGGCTATATCTCCGCGGGCACCTCAGACCTCAGGCTAAAGGGTAACAACAAGAACATTTATGGCAATAGCCAGACTTTTTACAATGTTCATGTTGATGCCAGAACTACAATTCCTTATATTTCCACCAAGGCTTCGGACTTTTCCGTGGCCAATGTTCTTGAGGTCGCGGACGGATCAAGATTGGATTTTGACCTGGGGACCACGGCCACCCTGCTTAAAGGCGCCAGGCTTGTGTTGAACAGCACGGGGCAGCTTTACCGCAATGCGACCAGTTCTTTGGCTGTGATCGATGCCGGCACCTCAACGATACCGACAGGCGGAACAATAGCGGTAGATGTTAATTATTATGCAGAAACTCAGGATATTGTCGTTACCGCCAGGCCGTACGCTGTTTTGCGTATCTACAACACTACAGCGTCCGATCATACCGCTACTCTGGGAAGCTCGGCGGGGCAGTCGATCTCGGCTGATACGTTCACTATCAATGCCAATGGGGACGGCGATCTGACAGTTGACAATTCAGTCAATAATGTAGATATTACTACTAATAAATCCGGAAGTTACCGCTACTATTATGGTTTTTTTGGGACAGGCACGGGCACTCCAAAGATCAAAGCCGGCTCTGCCACCTGGACTATAGGAGCTTCCAATGTGGACCTAAGGAACGGATCCCTGGAAGCGGGAACATCCAACTTTGTTTTTAACAGGGAGTACAGCATCTATTATCAGGAAGTTTACTCGGGAGGGAACTCTTTTTATCAGATCACAAATGCCAATAACAATACCCGGGACAGCAGCGGCCTCATTTTCAGGGACAGCGTAAGCGCCCGCACCTTTACTTACACAAGCCCGGTCAGCCCGTACACGACCCAATTTGAACCGGGTTCAACTGCTGCTTTTGACAATTTTAATGTTTCGGGCAGCGCCCTCTCCAATCTTGTTTTTAAGCCTTACGGCTCAAGTGCTGCCTGGTATCTCAATGTTGTTTCCCAGCCTGTGGTGTCTTATACTACCCCGTCATATTGCGATGCTTCTGCAGGCGCCGCCGTAATAGCCAACGATGGTACCAGTGTGGATGGAGGCAACAACTTGAACTGGATCTTTGACCCGACGCCCGAGGCCGCCAGCGATTTTGCTCCGGTGTCTTCTTCGCCGGTAAGCCTCGCATATACCTGGACCATCAATTCTACAAATGAAGCCGGGTTCAGGATACTGGACGAGACGGATGCGGTAAAAGTGTCTGTGGCTTCGCGAGAATCTTATGCCGCTGAGTCAGGATTATCAGCGAACACGCAGTATGCCAGAAAAGTGCAGGCGTACAACGGCGGAGGAGCGTCAACATCCGATGCAGTCTCAAAATATACATCTATAGAAGCAGCAGCGGGTGCAACATATGAGGGGGTAACGGAAACATCGATAACGGTCCATTCATCAAATGCTCCGTCCAATTTATCGTCCGGCAGTTCGGGGATCTATTTTGAGAATGCGACCAAAGGGACGAGTTCGGGATGGATACAGACTAACACATGGACAAGTTCGGCCTTAACGGCAAACACAACATACAATTTCAGGATAACGACGCGCAACGGTGACGGGGTCATAACCGCCACAACGGATGCGGGAAGCCAGGCAACACAGCGGGTGCCAACACCTGAAGCGCCGACAAACTTTAATGCTGCGGCATCATCAGGCAGTTCTTTCAATTATACCTGGACGGACAACTCAACAAACGAGGCGGGGTTCAGGGTGCTGGATGATGCAAACGCTGTTAAAGCAACGGTTGCAGCAGGCGTTACAAATGCAAGTGAAGGCGGATTATCCGCAAATACACAGTACGCGAGAAAAGTGGATGCGTATAACGAGTCGGGAGCAGCAACCTCTGCTGCCGTGTCCAAATATACATCTATAGAAGCGTCCGCTGGAGGAACATATGAGGGAGTAACGGAGACATCGGTAACGGTCCATTCATCAAATGCGCCGTCCAATTTATCTTCCGGCAGTTCGGGGATCTATTTTGAGAATGTGACCAAAGGGACGAATTCGGGATGGATACAGACTAACACATGGACAAGTTCAGCCTTA
>JBAZKV010000022.1 GCA_041650635.1 Candidatus Margulisiibacteriota bacterium
TGATTATTTCGTCTACGATGTCACAGCCGTCAAAAACAGACAGGGTCAGCAGAAGTATAGGGTTTCCACCCAATTCAAGAAAAAGCTTGCCTTCCTCTGTCTTCATGCGGGACCCGGAACCTCCTGCCGCTATTATCGCCGAGGTCCTCATTTTGGCGCCTTTGTCAGTATTTCGTGCCCGTTCTTATTGACCAACACCATATCTTCTATCCTTATGCCGAACTTATTCTTAAAATATAAACCCGGTTCGATCGTGATAACCTGGCCGGATTTTAATCGCACGGGCAGGCGGCCGCCTGCCCCTATCGATGATATCCTGGGCTGCTCGTGGACTTTCTTTCCTATCCCATGCCCTGTGCTGTGAGTAAAATACTTTTCCATGCCGTATCTCTTAAATTCTTTACGGACAGCTTTATCTATATCGGCCACAGCAACCCCCGCCTTGACCATCTTTATGGCCTTTGATTGGGCAGATCTAATGATATTATATATTTTTTTCATAAGGTTGGGTGCGGGGGACATTGTAAGGGCAGAACATTGTTCTGCCCTTACGAAAAACATCCTGGTTATATCCGAACAATATCCGTCGTAATGCACCCCGATATCGATCATCACAATATCATTTTTGCGGATAACCTTTTTTGTGGCATAGCCGTGGGGCATGGCGGACCTTTTGCCTGAGGCAACTATTATCCTGAACGACTCGCGGTGACCGCCTCTTTTTTTGATATGCTTTTTAATTTCCAGCGCGGCCCTGTGCTCTGTCATCCCCCGCTTTATTAGATCGGGGACCAGGCTGATGACCTCATCTGCAATGCGGGCAGCGGTCCTTATCCTTGGAAGCTTTTCTTTAGGCATGGGCCTTATTTCAAAATTGCCGCGGCGGCTCTAAGGCCCAGAAGATAGCTGTCGGCGCCAAAACCTGTTATCTGCCCGGCGCAAACAGGCGCAATGACCGATCTTTGCCTGAATTCTTCCCTGCTGTAGATATTGGAGAGGTGGACTTCTACCGCTGGCAGTTTGACCGCAGAGATGGCATCCCTTATCGCCACACTGTAATGAGTGTATCCGCCGGGATTGATAACGACAGCCGAAAAGCCGTCCTTGGCTTTTTGAATAGCGTTTACTATCTCCCCTTCCACATTGCTCTGGAAGGTCTCTATTTCCACCCCCAATTCCGAGGCCAGTTTGGCCAATCCGGAATTGATCTTATCCATCGTAACGTTGCCGTACTGGTCTACTTCGCGCTCCCCCAGGAGGTTCAGGTTGGGCCCGTGAATAATAAGTATCTTTTTCATTGATTTCTCCTTATGATGATATAAATATATCACAAATCCCCAAAAAACGCTTTCACACTGAGATCAGCCCCGGTTTTTGGCGATAAGTTATATAGAGGGGGATACAGCATGACAAGCACATCACAAATAACGGGTTATATTGCAACGCTGTCTAACGCAGCCAGGTACTTGCAAAAAGCACGGCCTTTCTTATCCTTAAGCAATCCTACCAGGCTGGCCATCATAGGAGCTATGCAATGCATCGGTAATGCCGTTGATATTTCTGCTATCACCCAAGCGCTGATAACAGCCGACAAAGTTGTCCAACTGGTAAAGGAACTCAAACAGTCTATCCCTCCTGTTTTCTGCACCGGAAAAGCCACTCACTATTCAGCCGCGAGAGGTTCCGAAACAGCCAGCGGCGAGGGCTACAACCCTGATATTCTTGCCGCCGCGTACAACGGAACTCCCGGGAGGGAGCTTCCCTGTGGCAGCATCGTCAGGGTGACCAATCTTGCCAACGGAAAGAGTGTCGAGGTGAAGATAAATGACCACGGCCCCTGGATAATCCGCAGCAGTAGGGAGAAAATACCCTATCCTGAAGGCGGACGCAGGATAGACCTGACCCCGGCAGCCTTTTCAAAAATAGCCGATCTTGGAACGGGGGTTCTAAATGTCAGAATAGAAGTAGTGCAACTCGGGAGCGGAAGACAGTTTTGAGATCATCACCGATTTTCCCCGATGTATGTACGATGGGGATTTATTACAAAAGGAGGGCTTATTAGATGGTATCTTCGACAGAACTGCTTCTTATAAAATACGGAGTGACAGGACCTTCCGGCACGATCAATTACACAAATCCCAGGTTCAAGAAGATCGATGCCAACCATAACGACCAGATAAGCACGGAAGAAGCGTGGAAGTATCTCTATGACAACGCCCGCTCGTTTTCGCCCAGCATGCCGCCCGTGATCAACACCCTTCTGTCTGAACTTAGATCCGGGGATGCCGGCACAAGGATAAATGCCGCGGTAAGACTGGGCAGAATGGGCGCTACGGGAGCTATCCCTTCCACTCTTGCGGCAAGAGTAAAATCGGAACTCACAGCAATTATCAACAAAATGAACCGCACGGGGGCTTACTGTGAACCCGCCGTATTGAGAGCCGCAGCGCTGGTTGCTTTGGGCAAAATAGGAGGAGCCGATACGTGCAGCAAGATAATAGAGGTCCTTACAAAAAGATGGGGTCCCCTTGCAGTCAACGAAAGCGTCCTGGTCATGCGTGAAGCAATAAGAATGATAGGAGTTATGACACTTAACGGCTCAATGCCCTACACAAAAGCCGAAGAAGCGCTGAGCTTTATCAGGAACCAATACGGTGTTAAAGTAGATTGGCCAAAAGACCTTAGGACTTTTGCTTCCACAACCCTGGTTAATTTGCGCGCTGAAAAAGGATATTACCGCCTCCCGGACCAGACCTATCAATACAGAGAAGGTTTTCTCTGGCACAGGAAAGCATCAAGGACTGTTTCCATGGACCCGTCCAATGTTAAGGATGAGCTTTACGGCATAGAAATGTATTATGACGAGCAGATACAAGACTATGTGCCCAAAGTATTCCATACTCATGAAAAGATCTCTCTTCAGCCTCTTACAGACGATGAGGTCATGAAAATACAGGCGGCTCTGTTCCTTGTAGGAAGGATCTCGGCAGAGCAGATGAAGGTCTATGCCAATCGGAATGCCTGCTCAGCCGCTGTCAGGATACTTCAAATGGACCACGGAATAAGCGGCGGCGACGGGGGCAACAGGTTCGGAGTCGGCACTCTGGGAGCGCTTAAGGAAGAAGCGGCTAAATTCGCGGGACGCTGACCGGCTATTTTGAAGGCGTCTTTGGGACCGGAGCAAAATAATACATTTTGCTCTCCCCCTTAATGTTCAACTCCAAAGCAAGAGGATACTCCAGCTTAAACCCGTGGTAAAAGGCCAAAAAACCCTTTCTTGAACTATTGGCATAGACCGGCCTGAACTCAAAGTAATTCTCTATTATGTTCTGCAGGTTGGACCCCAGATATGAACTTGAGGGCAGACTGATCAGGGAATCGACGGCGGACACCGCGCCCTGTATCGAAGGGTTGGAAAGGCTGAACCCTTTTGGGTCTATCAGCTTTTTTTCTATCTGATAAAGGTCCTCTTTGGTAATAAGCTTTATGGGTAAAAGGTCCCTGCCGTCATAAAGTTTAAGACTGTATTGCTCCGGCTCGATATCCTTTCCTGTTTTGTTCCTTATCTCAAGCCCGAGAGCAAGCAGCTCTTTGTAACCGAATACTGCAAAGGCAGCGTCATGATACCTGCTTTCTATCACAAAATACTGCTCTCCGTGCTTTACTATCTGCTTAAGGCCCTTAGGCTGAAAAACATAATAGCGGTCAATATCTATTGTTTTAGGCAGGCCTCTGTCGCAGCCGGTCAAAGCCAGAGCGGCCATCATGCCTGCTGCCACAGCTATCAGAGCGGTTATCCTTTTCATTTTACCTCCCGGACAGTTTCACCAAGATTATAGAACAACCCGCCTGTTTTGGCAAGAAATCACATCTCAGCCTGAAATCAAAGGTAAAAAGTGACGATGATCTATCGGAGGTTTTTTTATGCGCGTAGTTCCTTCGGCACAGACAAGATTTTCTATCGCCAACAGGCTGTCTTCTGCAGCGGGACACTTGTCAGGGGCGGCAAACCGACTCGGGCTTGTGCGGCCAAATGTGTATGAACACGACCTTGGGCAGTGGAGACACTTTTACCGCAACGGGGCCACAAGGCTCGCCGGACTGCTTTGCCGGGAAGCAGCGGAGCGCCCTGTCACCGTTATGGTGGACGACTTAAGAAACCTGTCGATAGAAGGCAGGCTGCTTCCAAGGTTCCCATTTATCAACGATGAACTCCCTGCAGGAAGGAATTTTTCTTTTTTTGTTCCGCAGGGCGCAACACCAAAACAGATAGATCCGTCACTGCTGTACTTTATGTCCTGGCTGCCTGCGGTATCAAGGGACATCACAAAACCAAAAGTGACCTATGAGCTTCTCAATGGTACGGACAAAAGCTTTGAACTGCAGCTGCCTGAGCAGAACGCCTGCCCTTTTGTCTGCCAGGCGGACGAGGAAGGTTTTTTTCCCGGACATGAAACAGACATAGCCCTGTTCTCTTTTGAAAGGCGCCAAATCACTCTCGAATACGCCCTGCTTCACATCCCCGTGCCTCTGCATGTAAAGCTTGGGGGAAAAGTCATCATGGTGGGCGATTTTGTTAAGAGTTCCTATCTTGACGCCTCAGCAAGAGGAAAACTTGCAGTTAGGACAGCGGTCCACAACCCGTGGGAAAGCGGGCTCGAAGCTCTGGACGAAACTTTTTTTATCGGAGACCTTTCGACCTTTATGAGCGGGGTCTTATACGGCGATCCTTACTCCCTCATCTCAGTATTTCCCACGATCGGAGAATAAAAAAACCCCCCGGAAAACCGGGGGGCTGTAAACGCTTATCCGAGGCTTTATCAGAACGCGTACCTGTAGCCGATCTTAAGGTCTATACCTTTAAGAGCTGCCGCAGTGTCAGCATACTTCAAAGCTCCGTATCCGAGTTCGGCGTTGATGATACCGAAGTCAGGTACATTGTAGTTGGCGCCGAGGTATGCCTCTGCACCCCACTTCCCTGTTCTTCCGGCATTCACCTTCACCGGCAGCAGGTATGCACCGCCTACATAGTAGGACAGCGGCATTCCCAAAGCTGACAGGTAGTCGGTGATGTCATAAATGGCTCCCAGCTTCAAGCTGATAGCCTTCATGTCATCAGACCCTGTCGGGTTGGTGCCTGCAACATAGTTGCCGCCCACCCTTACTTTGAGGCCTGTTGCTCCGATGCCTGACAGATCGTAGTCGAGGTTGCCCGCAACTCCGAAAAGCCCTGCATCAAGCCCTGCGTTAACACCGAGGGTCATCCCCATTCCTGCAGCCGCCGGTGCCGCCTTTGGGGCGGGTGCCGGTGCAGCCGGAGCCGGTGCTGCCGCAGCAGCCTCTTCTGCTTCTAATTTTGCTTTCAGCGCTTCCCATCTGCGCAACGTTCCCTGCTTTTCCGCCTGCATCTGCTTCATCTTGACGGTATTGCCCTGTTTCCTGAACTTGATGATCTTAGCATCAACAACTTTCAGGTAGTCCCTTACCGCCTGCTTTTCCTCTTCGAGGGTTCTTGCAAAGGAAGAAGCGGCAACTGTTGCGACAAAAGCGATAGCCAAAAGCACTGCTATTGTCTTTTTCATTTTGTGGTTCTTCCGGTTTTTAGATTTTCGGGTTCCCGGGTTTTCTATTCCGGAGTATCCTAGTTTCCTCCGCAAACGCTTCCCGTTCTTCCGCGTTCTGATGGTAACCGGTCGTTGTTTCACCACCTTTCAAGTCCATCAAAACTCCTTCAATCATACCCCCTGCCCCCTGTTTTTGTCAATACCCGTTCTTTCTCCCTTGCCATATTACCCAAATGTATTATAGTATTAAGGCATGACCCCATTTTCCCTGTTCAAACAGCAGCCGAAACATCCTTTCTACGAGGAAGAACGCAACATATATGTGGGCAACCTCAACCTTGAGGGGGACCAGCTCAAAGACCTGCATCACCTTAAGGGCATCTTTAAGCGCATTCTTCACAAAAGAATAGACCGCTTCCACCCTGACAACAAAAGGGTCATCACCAGATTCCTTGAGATAGGCAGCCCCTCCCATCTGCGCTCGGTCATAAAAAGAGCAGTTGAGCTTGGCAAGGAAGAAACCCAAAAGAGGACAGCCGAGGTCATAAAAGAATTCTCGAAAAGACACCACAACTTCGAGGAAATACTTATGAAGAACTACCTGAGAGTGGAGGGGATAGCCGCCTCTTTCGGCCATTTTCTGTACAGGGAAAAGAAGCTCTTCATCGGCTCTCTTTTTACGCTGGAATATTCGCATGAATCGACCAGCCTCTTTAATCCTTCCGTTGTCCTGTATCCCAAGCAGAACGACCTGAAAGAAGGCCAGTTGAGAGTGGTCTTCTGCTTCAGGGCCACGGGAGAGGGGCACATATCCTCCATAGTGTTCAGAAGCGCGATCATAGAAAGCAATAACGACATATATCTTGAGCCTGTGAGCCGCTTTGCCGCCACCCCTGACATCATTATGGACCCCAGCTATGACAAGGACAACTTTATTGAAAAGCTAAGGGACCTTAACTCCTATGACGATGCCGCGGCTTCGGTCATGGGGCAGTTGGGAGACACTTTTACCTACAGCGAACTCATGGAAAAGCTAAAAGACCCCAGGTCCCGGCTCAAATGGCTGGCAGACTGCAACTACGAGGTCCACTTTCCTGCCGACAGGCTGATCTCTGAAAGGGTCGTCTTCCCCGTATCTCCCAGCGAGAGCAACGGGATGGAGGACGCAAGGTTCGTACGCTTTGCAAAGGAGGACGGGACCTTTACCTATTACGCCACTTACACCGCTTACAACGGCTCGGCCATCCTGCCAGGGCTGCTGGAGACAAAGGATTTTCACCATTTCAAGATAAACACCCTCAACGGAAAATTTGCAAGGGACAAGGGCATGGCGCTTTTCCCCAGAAAAGTGAACGGAAGGTATCTGATGGTATCCCGCGCCGACGGGGAAAATCTTTTTCTTATGTATTCGGACAACCTTTACTTTTGGAACGAAGCCGTCAAACTGCAGGAGCCCCGCTATGCCTGGGAAATGGTAAAGATAGGCAACTGCGGCTCTCCTATAGAGACCAAAGAAGGCTGGCTGCTTTTGACGCACGGGATCGGCCCCATGCGCAAATACTGCATAGGAGTGGAGCTGCTGGACCTTAACGATCCCTCCCGGGTCATTGCAAAGCTTGAAGAGCCTCTGATAAGCCCGACGGAGGAAGGCAGGGACGGTTATGTTCCCAATGTGGTATACAGCTGCGGTTCTATCCTGGTAAGGGACAAACTGATAATCCCCTATGCTTCTTCGGACTCTGTTTCAAGCATCGCTATCATCGGCGTAAAGGAGCTTTTGGACCGGCTGCTGAAGCGCTGATCACTCCAGGTCTTCTATCTCGTGCTCTTCCATCATAGCAAGCAAAGCCAAAAGAAATGATATCGTGCTTTCCGCACCCTGGTTCAGGCTGGCCCCGCCCTTCATAAGCCCGTCGGAACAGCCTTTGGAAGCGATGTCGTACATCGGTATCCCAAGGTCGTTCTCTCCCAGGAACCAGTCAAAGGCCGTCTTCATCTTCTTCAGATAGCCGGTGTTGTGGGTAGTTCTGTAGGCAGACTGAAAAGCCATCACCATAGCGGTCACATCTATAGGCTGCTGGTCAAACTGCGCTTTTTTGCCCCCTTTGCGGTACCAGCCGTCGTTGCCTATCACCGAAAGGATGCCGTTGTTAAAGGTCAACTTTTCAAGAAAAGCAAGCGAGGCCTCGGCGGCTGAAAGCAGGCTTTCGTCCCTAAGTATCCCGTAAGCGTTAAAGAGCGCCATGGGCAGGACCGCGTTATCATAGCAGAGTATGTCCTCGAACCAGTCCCAGCCCGGCTGTGCGTGTTTCTTGTACGCTTCTTCCAGTTCCAAAGCCAGTTTTTTTAAAAGGCTGTAGGCCTGCTCGTCCGAATTAAATGTCCTAAGATAGCAGGACAAACCCAGGGCCGCAAAAGCTTTTCCTCTTAAGTTAAGCCCGGAGATCATGTTAAAAGACCTTCTTATCAGTTCGGCGGCAAAAGACCTGTAGGATTCGTCCTTGTTCCTCCAGATCAAAAATCCCAACGCCCAGACCGCCCTGCCGTTGGAATCATCGGAGCCTTTTTCTTCCAGCAGGTTCCTTTTGTAATCCATAAAATTGGCAAAGGAGCCGTCCTGCTTTTGCATATGTTTTATATAACCGCAATAGACCGGCAGCAGTTCCTGAGCCGCCTCCTCTTTGAGCAGGAAAACAGCCCATGCGGCAACCATGATCGCCCTTGCGTTATCATCCAAGCAGTACCCGGTGCTTCTGTCCGGTATCAGATACTTTGCGTGCTGTATGATACCGGTGTCATCGGTCAGCCTCTTGATGTGCGACAGGTCAAATTCCGGCAGCCCCATCGTGGAAGTGGACTTGGGGTAATGCAGATAGACCGCTTTCTTTTCCCCCGACACCTTTGACAGCAGTTCGGCGTATCTGGAAGAGACTTTTTTCCAGGTCATCTGCCTGCCGAACCCATAGGTCCTTGCCTGAAGTTCTTTTAATTTTTTCTCGTCCTTGAGCAGCCCCAGCAGCAGCTGTGAAAGCTTTTCGCTGTCGTTAAAATCAAAAAGCAACCCCTTGTTATCGCAGAGCATTTCTTCCGCGTACCAGTAAGGGGTGGACAGGATCGCGTTGCCCGCCCCTATCGCGTAAGAAAGGGTCCCGCTCACCACCTGCGCCTTGTTCATGTAGGGCGTAACATAGATATCGGAGGCGATCAGCCACTCATAAAGCTCTTCCAGCTTTACGAACCTGTCGTCAAAGATCACATGCGGTCTTAAATTGAGCTTGCCGACAAGCTTGACAAGGCTTTCCCTGTATCTTTCCCCGTGGTCCCTTTTGACATGGGGATGGGTCCTGCCCAGGACCACATAGGTCAAATCCGGGAACTCTTTTACCACCGGCGGCAGCGCCTTTATGACGGCCTCTATCCCCTTGTTGGGGGAAAGCAGACCAAAGGTCAGGATCATTTTTCTGCCTTCAAGTTTGAAGCGCTTTTTGTAATGAGAAGAATCCAGAGAGGTAAAATCGGGTGTGCCGTGGAATATCATCTCTATCTTTTCGGCAGGGGCTCCGTACACTTCCTTTAGGAGCTCTATGCTCTTTTTGCTCATGACCACGACCTTGTTGGATCTCTGGATAAGTTCGGACATTATCCTTTTCTGGTTGGCATTGGGCGTTTGAAGAACTGTGTGAAAGGTCGTAACCAGCGGCACCGTCAGTTTGGACAAAAGGGAAAGTATGTAGATGCCGTCCCAGCCGCCGAAGATGCCGAACTCATGCTGGAGGCAAACCACCTGAGCATTGCTGGTGTTTATTATGTTGGCAGCCTCGATATAATCCTTTTGCCTGTTCTGGTTGATAGAAAAGATGACTTCCTTAGGATAGTCGTAGAGCTTTCCCTCATCGTTGAGAGCTATGGCAAAAACACTTGACTTGTCCGAAAGACTCTTCATCACGGCCTTGCACAGGTCAGCTGTAAAAGTGGCTATGCCGCAGACCCTGGGAAGGTAATTGCCTATAAAAGCAACATTAAGGTCCTTTTTGCGCTTGAACATCTTTAGAAAGCCGTCGCTGTCCCTAGCTTGAAGTTAAGGCCTTTAAGGGAAGGTTCGCTGTCCGAATACTTTATCCCGGAATAACCTGCCTGCATGTTAAAGGTGGCAACATCCGCAAAAACATAGTTTAGCCCAACATACGCTTCTATCCCCCATTTGCCGGCGGCGGCATCGTTGACCTTGACCGGGAACAGATAGGCCCCTCCTATATAATAGGAAAGCTTTTGCTGGGGAGATACAAAGATATCTGTCAGGTTCACCAGAGCGCCGAGTTTAAGGTTTATCACCTTGACAGGAGCCTGCACCGGGGTCTGATCGGCTCCGCTTGCAAAGCCGATGCCCGTCCTTATCCTTACTCCGGTTGCCCCGAGGTTTGTTATGTCATAATCCAGGTCGGCTGATATCCCAGGGATTCCCGCGTCGTAACCTGCGTTAAGGCCAAGGAGCAGCCCTGATCCTTCTCGGACTTTTACTTTTTGTTTTGCGGGAGCAGCGGATTCTGCCGGCAAAGGGGCTGCCTCCGCACTGACAACAGGAGAAGGTTCCGCCGCCGGAACTGGCATCGGCACCGGTTTTACAACGGGAGAAACCTTTGCTTTAGGCGTCGGTTTAACAACTTTTTTTACCGGTTTTTTTGCTGCGGGCTTTTTCTTGGCTGCCGCAATTGTTGCAGCCGAAAAACCTGCGATCAAAAGCAACGAAAGAGCAAGCGCTATTAATTTCTTCATTATTATGATATCCTTCTATATTCTCAGCCGCCCGACACAAAATACTATCATTTCTCCCCAAAAGAGTAAACAGTTCTCCAGTCCTTCTTCATGTCAACTACCGTCCAGCCATTGGCTTTAGCCATGTCAAGGCCTTTGTCCAGTCGTCCGACCGCGGACTTGCGGTCATAAGCCCACTCGCGCTTGGCATCGGTATGATGAATGTACATGCAAAAAGAGGGGCCGCTGCCGGCAGCAGTCCACTGCATCATCGGCAGGTCGCCGTCCGAATTGCCGAACGAGGCGATCGGCCGTCTGCCGATGCGGGATTGTATTCCTAAGGGTTTCCCGTCCCTGTCGTTGATAAAGCCAAGCTGCGGAAGAGCAACGATCACAGGTTTTCCGTTGCGAAGCTCAAACTTCATCTTCAATTCACTGCCAATAACCTGCTCGGGAGGAATGCCGTAAACTTTTTCGGTCCACGGGAGCATGAATTGCCTGTCGCCGCCCGAAACAATGTAGGTCTTAAACCCGCTGGCTCGCAGGTAAGAAAGCAGCTCTATCATCGGCTGGTATACCATTTCCCTATATAGTCTCTTGGTCTTTGGATGTCTTGCCTTATTGATCCAGGCAGCCGCCACTTTTTCAAATTCCTCGGTGGTAAGCCCTTCCTGCGCGGCTACAAACATTTCCATAAGCGCCTTATCGCCGATAGAAAAAGCGGACTTTAAATCTCCTTTGAGTATTGAAGCAAAAGGCTGTTTCTTTTTCCACTCCGGGTGCTTAGGGGCAAGAGCCTTGATGCGGTCAGCGGCAAAGTAGTATTGAAAATATACCGGTTGCTCCGACCAGAGCGTACCGTCATTATCAAAGGTGGCAATACGTTTGTTTATTTGTACAAAACCGGGAGAGACAGGTTTTGTCACCTTTTCAACAAATGCAACGATGGCTTTCTTTGGCGCTGTGTTATTCCAGGACGGCAGAGGATCAACTGCAGCAAACGATGTGTTTGCTGTCAGCAGCAGGATTAGAAGAAACTTTAACGGGCCTCTCATTTTAATTTCGCCCTCATTTCCGGGCTCAATTGCTTAATAAGCTCTGCATTATAGGAACCGGTCGGCATCGGCTTTATTGTCGGATCTTTAGTCGGATTATAACCGTATATGTTAGCGCCGGTTATCTGCTGCGCCGCAACGGCATATTTGCGCGATCTTGCCGCGGGAGTCCCTTCTTTGACCGAAGGATCAACATTAGTTGTGACTATCGATACCGTGTTATCGCTGTTAAGATAGAGCTCAAAGGTACGCAGCTGTTGCGGAAAATCCCTAAGGGACGAAGTTTCAACTCCCCAAAATCCTTTTTCTGGAGCATTTGGATCAGGAGACTTAAAGGCTTTTACGGTATTTAAATGACGGTGCCCCGACAACCACATGAGCAGATTAGGATGGCTTTGAAGCTCGGCTATCAGCCCCGGCAGGGTAACTGCGTTTTGAGGATCGGTCCACCAGCCCATTTCGGACCTTGGAGCTGTCTCTTCTACTCCTATCGGCACATGCGCTGCGATCATCATGAGCTGACCGGCGGCATCACCGGCGGCCAGTTCTTTTTTAAGCCAGGTCCAGCGCTCCTGATCAAGAAAGCCATGCCCGTGGACATCGTAAGAGCCGTCGTTATCCTTTTGAGTATCATCAAGTACTATCACCTTGAGCGGCACGGATGACTTAGGCACAAAACTGTAGCAGGCAAATCCCCTGTCGGCATCGGCTTTGTTAAAGCCATGCCCTGAAGGTTTTGTTGAAGTATTAAAGAATTCCTTCATCCACTCCCCTCTTAGAAGCGAACGGCGGTTTGGGTCGGCCGCAACTTTTGGAACATCCTTAAAGCCTGTAACAGGTCCGGCATATTTGACATCACCGTAAGGGGTGGAACCGTCAACAACTCCCATATAATAATCAGGACTGTTAATGCCCAACGGATCCCTTAGGATATCTCCCATGGCAATGACTTCACTGGACACATAGGACTGGCGGAGATCTTTTCTGGGACCATAGTCAACGGGGATCGATCCGAGCCAAAAATGATCATGGTTGCCTATCGTCTGGTACCAGGGGATGGACTTATCAAGCCCTGCCGCTTTATAAGGCTTTTGATAATCTATCTTATCAGCCCCCAGATGAGCGCCAGAACTCGGTGTAATTACCTTGCCATCAAGAACATCGATATACCATCTTGTTTCGTTGTATTGCGTGCTATTTCCAGCATCTCCCAAAGACAGGCCAAAATCAAACGGCTCCTTTTTATGAAGAGCATTGATGGTTTGCACTGCCGCATCAAGGACATGCGTTGTATACAGCATGACCCCGGAGTATAGAGAAGCGCTGATCGACAAGGCCTTATAAATGCGCGAAAGAAATATCCCCTGATTGGGAGCCTCTTTGTCCGTTATATGAATGTCAGAAATAGTAAAGAACCTCAGAAGTTTTTTCCTTCCGGCAACTGACGGAGATCTATAACCGGCCGGCATGATATCTGTACGCACCGCGGCTTTGGCAGGAGCACCATAGGTCCAGTTCCCATAGCCGTATCGGTCATATTTTGAGATCTCATCAAGCCGGATCTTTACCGAAGGTCTTGGCCCGGGCACTATCGTCCGCTCAAGAGTTGTAGAAACCCTCGGATCGATAGGATATCCTCCAGGCGCAGAGCACCCCGCCAGAAAAAAGGTCAGCATCCCCATCACCAACACTAAACCGGCTTCTGCTAATTTGCGGACGGTCATTATAAGACCTTCTCTCTGTTAATTCTGGACCGCGACAAAAGGATTTTACCTTGTAAGGAACACTATGTAAAGGAATATTTGCTGATCTTGTACGGCCAACAGCTCCACTATTGGTCTTCTGAGGCTGGAGCGGAGGCGTCCGCAAGGCCCAGCCTCTGGGCAACCCGGTTTATCGTTATCCCCTGAAAAAGAAGAGAAAGGACAACGGCAAAAAAGATAATATTGAAAATATCCCTGCCGGCCTCAATTCCCGCAGCCACAGGATAAGTGGCCAGAACTATCGGGACCGCACCTCTTAGTCCGCTCCAACTGACAAAAACCTTCTCTTTTATGCTGAAGTTGCTGAACGCGGTGCACAGCAGGACCGCAACTGGCCTGGCTATAAAAGTGATGATGACAAAAAGCGCCAGCCCCTGGACCCAGATAACACCGAACTCTCTCGGAAATACCAGCAAACCCAGGATGACAAAGATGGCCGCATTGGCAATGGCAGAAAGCGCTTCAAAAAATGCGGAAACGGCCGCCCTGCGGTGAAGCACTTTTGAGTTGCCCATCACATAGCCTGCAAAGAAAGCGGACAACATTCCGCTACCCATGACCATATCGGCCGCTCCGTAGGACAAAAGCACGATGCCTATCGTGAACAGATAAAGATATCCCCTGTCCAGGCTCCTTATGCGCTCAAAAATATAGCAGCCGGCAAATCCTATCAGCAGGCCTATGCCTATGCCGGAGGCGAACTGCCAGAAGAGGGTGCTGCTTACCGCAAAGGGGTGCTGCATCTTGTCCCCGATCAGGGATACCATGACCATAGTAAGAACGATCGCCATGGGATCGTTGGTGGCAGATTCTGTTTTTGTCAGCATCTGAAGCCTGGGATTGGTCATAGGGAACCTAAGGATAGAAAAAACAGCGGCGGCATCCGTTGAAGAGATTATGCAGCCCAGCAGCAGCGCATGATAGAGCCCGTAGCCCAGCACCGCATGTAGTAGAAAGCCTGTGACACCCGCAGTGAGCGCCACTCCAATGGTAGAAAGCGCAATGGAGGGCCAGAACACTGCCTTAAGCACATCTTTTCTGGTGCCGAACCCGCCGATAAAAAGCACAAAGACAAGGCACAGGTCCGCGATCTGCTTTGCGAGCATGGAGTTGTCAAAATAGATCACCCCGGTAACATCGCTGCCAAAAAAGATGCCTGCCGCCAGCGCTATCGCCACCAGGGGCAGCCTCCACCGGCTGACAAGTTTGGCCGCCATCACTATCGAGATCAAAATAAGCGCGGATATAATGTACATGTCTTAATCAAAGCAGATAATGCTGTTATTGTCCAGACCACCCTTTCTAAAGCCGAAAATCATCCGATCAGGAATTTGACAAGGAAAGGCCTAGCGCTCCAGCGGCCTTTCAAATATCTTATTCCGTAAGCGGTGGCGATCAAAAAAAGCATGAAAAGAGCGTACAGTACTATAAAAACATCAAAACTCTGCCCCGGCCAGAATACTCCCAGCAAATATTTGATGAGCGCAAGGTGGAAGATATATGTAAAGAGAGAGCTTTCTCCCAACACCTGTAAGGGCTTTAAAAGCTTAAGTCCGGGATTTAGGTCCACCGCGGAAAAAAGCGTAAGGATGATGCCTATCGAGGTCACTATGTAGCCGATCGTCGGAAAGTAGAAGAGCTCGCTGTAATTTTCGCGGATCAAAAGCGGACCGGGATATACAGCCCACAAAGCCGCCCCGGATGCCAGGATAAAGAGCCCGATCAGGAGCGACTTTTTGCTGCCAAAGCGCAGAGGGCTGGCCAGCCTTGCTTTTTGAAGGACCGGGCCAAGGAACGAAAAACCTAGCCAGGGAAAAAGAGGAAAAAAGCCGTCGGCTATCCAGTTCTTGGCTGTCTGTACAAAGTCTACATCCAGATTAAAAAGATTGAACGGCCTCAGGATCAGCACATCATACTGCTGATAACCAAGCAACCATCTAAAGACCGGCCCCAAAAGAAAGATCAGGAATATTGCCGCCCAGCGGGAACGGTCGCTCAGTTTTAGGAACAGGTAGGCAAGAGGCATGGAAACGCCGATGGTATAGAGCACGTCCACGCTTATAAAAGGCAGAGTGTGCCAGATAAATACATCTATGAGCGCGGCCGCGCCCAGCGTCAGCAGCCCTCTTTCCAGGTAATATCTAAAATCGTGCTCCCCTGCAGAACCCTTAAGGGCTATCATAAGGCCGCTCAGCATTATAAAAAGCGGAGCCGCAAAAGTGCCGAAGAATCTGAAAAGAAAAGGAGGCGGCATTATTAGCACATAAGCTGACATATTGGCCGCCACCATGGTCAATATCGCTATCCCGCGCATGATGTCGATAGACACATCCCTCTTTTTCTTCTGATCGCTTTCCATTTTTTTCTCCTTTGCTTTCTTTGGCCTTTAACAGGACATTGTATTAAAGGTCCTGATCGTCTGTCAGCCTTCTATCTTTATTCCAAAAGGAGCAAGCAGGGCTAAGACATCGGGTATGGAAAATCGTGCCTGCTTCATCCTGTTACCGGCGGGATCAATATAGTAGTTGTAAGCGCCGACAAAATTAGCCTTTTCCAGGTTCGTTTTATGAAATCTGCTTGCCTTAAGGTCGGAGTTCGAAAAATCGGAACCGGAAAGGTCGGCGTTCACGAAGTCCGTATCCCTGATAGTGCATCCCGTGAATTTGCTGTTCTTCATCTTTAAGGCGCTAAAGTTGCACAGCTCTATCCTGCATTTTTTAAAGCCCCAGTTCAGCAATGACGCATTAACAGCAGAGAATATGACGCCGAGAAGCTTGCAGTTCTCAAAAACTGTCTGCTGAAAAGTTGAGTTATCGACCTTTATATTGGAAAGATCGCAGTTAATAAAACTGCAGTCTACAAAGGATGACCAGGAGAATTTGCTCTCATTGAAAGAACAGTTCTTGAACACGCAGTCAGAGAATTCTTTTTTACTGATGTCATGCTTATTCAGGACAACATCGGTAAATGTCACCCCCTCATACGCCTGCTCACTAAAGTTTTGAATAACCTGTTCGATCATTTGGACCATAATACCAATTATAGTCCGATGTGGTCAATGTTTAGGTGATCAGGCGGGAAAATTGCTGCCCTTCGACTCGGGGGCTCGCTCAGGGCAAGTAACCGACATAAAGGAGGGCTTTATTCATGAAAAGATCCAATAAGGTTGATGAGGGTGTTGAAAAATCCAACAGCCAAACAATTATACCTATCGAGATCATAGAAAACAGGATATTTCTGATCAGAGGATAAAAAGTCATGCTTGATAATGATCTTGCTGAATTGTACGGGGTAGAAACAAAGAACTTTAAAAGAGCTGTCAGAAGAAATATTTTCCGTTTTCCGCATGATTTCATGATCAAACTTACGATTGAAGAACAAAGTGCTTTAAGGTGCCATTTTGGCGCCTTAGAAAGAGGCAAACATTCAAAATATTTGATGTACGCTTTTACGGAACAGGGCATCTCAATGCTGTCCAGCGTTTTGAGCAGCAGAAGGGCTATATCCGTGAATATCCAGATCATGAGAACTTTCACAAAATTAAGAGCAATGTTATCTGGATATAAAGAGTTAAGAGAAAAGATTGAGGAAATGGAAAAGAAATATGACGGACAATTCAAGATCGTTTTTGAAGCTTTGAAGGAAATGCTATATGAAAAGGAAAAGCCAAAAGCAAAAATCGGTTTTTTAAGGGATTAAACTGGACGATTAGCCACGGGTTTGTGATATAATTTTGTTTATAATCCCCTGTAGCCCATCGACTCGCGCTTCGACAGGCTCAGCGCTCGCTCGGGGCTTAGAGGATAATTGTTTGGGAGTGGTAATCCCCTGTAGCTCAATCGGTAGAGCACCTGACTGTTAATCAGGTTGTTGCTGGTTCGAGTCCAGCCGGGGGAGAATCTTTTTTGTTGCAAACCATTGTTGATGTTAGGCGGCTTGGAGGCGTCGCAAGATGCCGACAAGCCGCCTGATCTTTATTATCACCACAAAACTTATGTTCCGCCGGAGGTTCGCGAAGCGGACCGGAGGCGGGCTCTACGCTCTCGGAATACAAAATTTTGACTTCTATTGTCTCTTTCGAATAAATGACCTTTTCGATGTGCCTTTTCAGTATTTCCCGCTTCTCATATTTACCCGCAAGAGCTGATGCTTTTACAATATTTTCAAGGGTTTTCATGAAGTTTTCGGCTGAAAAGCCATTTTGCGGTGATCGCACCCCCTGTAGTTCGAGTCCTGCGGTCGTATCCTTCTTTTCATTGTTAAGTCTAAAAATAAAATCTTCCGCGAACTGTTTGTTCTTTGACATCATGTCGAGATTATTGATGATAAAAGCTTCCAGGCGGTCCGCGCTTATCTGCCTTGTCCCGCACGCGGAGCAGTCTCTTTTATATGTGCTTGAGCATCTGTAATAGAAATACCGGGTCTGTTTCCCTTTCTTGTGTTTATTGCTGAACACAGAAGACATTATCGAGCCGCACTCTTTGCACTCGATCATTCCCGGGAACAGCGTATTATTAAAGGCCTTCCCTCTTTTAATCCGGTATTTCTTGAATTCCTGCGTATCATCAAATAGCTTTTGGCTTATTATCGGCTCATGCAATCCGTCATAGATGTTATCCCTGAATTTAATCTTACCCAGATAGATCACGCCTTTTCTTAATATCCAGGTGATCTCTGATTTTGAGAAGACCTGCTCTTTTCTGTAAAGGATCTTCTTATCTTTGAGCAAGTCATAGATTTTACCGATGGATTTTGTTTCGATAAAAACCTTGAATATGGTCCTGACGATCCTTGCTTCATCAGGATTTATGATAAGTCTCTTGTTCTCGAGCTTATATCCGTATGGAGCCGGTCCGCCATGCCAGAAACCTTTCTTTGCTCTTTCGATCATTTTATCTCTCGTCCTTTCACTGATAAGCTCCCGCTCAAACTGGGCAAAGGTGAGCATTATATTCCTTAACAGCCTTCCTGACGGCGTCGAAGTGTCAAACCTTTCAGTAACGGATATGAAACTGACATTGTGATTATCAAATATCTCTATGAGGTGATAAAAGTCTTTCGGAGACCTTGTCAGCCTGTCGATTTTATAAGCAATTACGGAGTTAATAAGTCCATGTTCTATGTCATAGAGCATTCTTTGAAGGCTTGGCCTTTCAAGACTTGCCCCTGAATAACCCTGGTCTGAATAAGCGTCATGGATTTCAATATCGTCCTGGCTTTTGATGAACGACTTTATCTTGAGTTCCTGTGCCTCGCATGAATTAAACTCTACCTCTGCCTGATTATCGGTAGATACTCTTGTATAGATTGCAGCTTTCATATTATTTACCTCCTTTTATGGTAATTAAGCTTTTCAATTCCTTGATCAAAATGTTATGGGATTTAAAACTACTCAATTTCTCTATGTAATCAAGAAATTTTTTGCAGGATACTTTTGCAGAATTACTGCAAGGATAACCAACATGGCAATAACAACATGGATGAATTGGATATATAGGCATAACTAGATCACCCCCCTTGTATTAAAGACATGACAACGGTAGGCCAGATCAGGCGGAAGCGAAGCCCCGCCGCCGCAGAGAAACACAATGACCGGAACACCCCGGGAAACAGCCTGACGAACCGTGTAGAGAGAACCGCGTGAAGCGCCATGGAGAAAAGCCACAACAACAGAGGACCCGGAAACCAAACGCCTATTGCGGCCAAGAAGAGCAGAAACAGCGACAGGACGAGGAGAACCGGCAGAAGCAGAACCCCAGACAACCTGACCACCGGCCGCAATGAAACGCCCAATATCAGCCTGCGTGGAAGAAGGAAAACCCGAAACAGAAGCCCAGGCAGAATAAACAACACCGCGGGCAGAAGCCCCCTGACGCAGAACCGCAGACAAAGCAAACTGATCAGCGCCCACGGCACCACCGGAAGCCACAGAATAACCACGGGACAGAAAAGCAGCCACAACCTGATCAACGAGCGGAGCAAAACGGACCGGAAGAGAACGGGACCCGACAACACCAACAAAATGACACATATGTGACACCTCCTTGAGCTTCAAGTAGCATTTCCCCGCCGCTGTCACCCGTCAGGGGCGTAAGGAGGCAGAGCAAGGACTCTGCCGACTGAAGCAGGGAGCGCAACGGAGCGAGCCCGAACTCTATGTGTCCTTGGAAAATGTGAGGGCAAGTGAAGTGAAGCGACCTTGACAGCGAAAAAGCGGGGAAATGCTATCATGGAAAAACAGGAGAAGTTACTTAATAGATAGCAGTGGCCCTTGGATAAGATTTAAAAAGGCACATCGAAAAGTGGCATTTATTCGACAGAGGCAATAGAAGTCATTTTTGTATTACGAGAGCGTAGAGCCCGCCTCCGGTCCGCTTCGCGAACCTCCGGCGGAACATTTGTTTTGCGGTGTTAATAAAGATCAGGCGGCTTGTCGGCATCTTGCGACGCCTCCAAGCCGCCTAACATCAACAATGGTTTGCAACAAAAAAGATTCTCGACCGGCACTGCACTTGCCAACCCTTCGACAAGCTCAGGGCTTTGTTCTTTCTCTATGCATACCTAACACCTTCGCGGATGCCAACCTCCATATGGCCAGCGCGCACCTTAGCCCCACTAGAATGATTGCGCTGGCCAAGTCAAAAACTGTTGATATTTCATCTGTATTTGTTTCGTGATATAATATATCACTTGTGAATATAGAAGAAATATGGAAAACATACAACTATCAAAGCTAACTAAAAAGATAGACATAATAGTAAATCTACTACTTGAGAAACGACAGAAGGAAAACAAGTATTCAGATGAAGATCAAGCATTATATTTAAGTTCTTTTGGTCTCTCTCCTTCAGAAATAGGCGCTCTGTTAGCAAAGAGTTCAAATGCCGCAAGGGTTTTACTTGCAAAGTTAAGAAAAAAAGGGCGACTGCAAAAGTATAATCCAATGATAGGAGAAAATTGTGCCAGAAAAAAATGATAAAGAAATCATTGAACGCCTAAATATTATTATTAATTTGCTTCTAAGGATATGCATTGACAAGAAATTGAAATTCACATCAAGAGAACAAATAAAGATATTGAATGACATAGGGATATCCTCAGGAAATATCGGCAAGATCATTGCTAAAAAAACGCACTATGTTACTGCGAATCTATCGCAAATCAAGAAAAGGATTAATAACCATAATGTTTGATTGTAAGCCAAAAAGTATTAATCAAAATTAGCAAACCGGAGGACAAAATGCCAAACATTAAAAGCGAATCGGCTGATCGTTATGCGGGCATCACTTCTGCTCTTTCCTCACTACAAATAAAACTCGATGCAATTTGTGCAATTCTTCTTAGATTAACAAATGATGAAGCCCTGGAAAAATGGGAAAAACAAGACAGACCCAATATGGTAAGAATGTTAATTAATCTTGGATTTGACAACAAGGACATCTCAAGAGTCGCAAGTCTCACCTATGGCTCAGTAGCGAATATTCGTTCAAAGATAAAGGGAAGAATAAAATAATGAATAATCAGGCATCTTTTGACAAAACAAATTTTGATCTCTCATTTGTCGCTAGACAAATACAACTAACAAATAAATTGTTGGCTATAGTTGCTACGGATAAAGACTTCTCTAGTCATCCCCAAGATCGCCAAATCTCAATTTTAGGAAAAATGGGATTTAGGCAGTGTGAATTAGCGGAAATATTTGGCGTAACAAATCAATATATAAACAATGTGTTTCGGAAGTTTAAAATCAAGCGTTCTTGAAAATAGATAATAAGAGCCTTCACACATTATTAATTCTGGGGGCAGGCGCAACTAGAGGAGCTCTTTCCACCCCATCTCCGAATAAGATTAACCCTCCTTTAAATTGTGATTATTTCGATATTTTAGAAAAATATGTTCACACCACTGAAGGGAAAAAGTATTTATCCGCATACAATCGATTAAAAAACTTCATCGATAACGAAATAGGTCAAAAAGGCATAGAAAACATATCGATGGAGCAGGTATTTAATGTCCTTTTTATTTCCAAAGATTTACCCGAAATATTTAACAAAGGAAGGGGAAGACGGCGTTTAGCTGGTTATAGGCAGGGGGTTAAAGACTTTCTCTCATTGTTAATCAGATTATTCCATTTTATTCAACTCCATAGCAAAAACAAAAATAGCATAAACCATTACGAGCTTATCGTTAAAAATCTCTCAGCTGGCGACATAATCATGTCTCTTAATTACGACACACTAATTGATAACGAACTTGTTAAGGGCGGCTGGAATCCTTCTAAGGGATATGCCTTCAAGCCGCAGATTAAATATGAAACACCAAAAACAAAAATATATTCTGACAATTTAAGGGATGTTCTATTATTAAAACCTCATGGTTCTTTTAATTGGTTTGCAAAGGGATCATTTAATAATTTAGAAAAAGCGCTTGAGCGAAGGCCTGTGTCAGTTGTTATTCTTTCTAAACTCCCCAGATTGTATCAGAATAAAAAAGACAGATTATTACATTTTTTTATCCCACCATTATATACAAAGTATTTCAAAAACTCATTTTGGACAAACTTATGGGTAAAAACCTATGAGGCAGCAAAACGAGTGGATCGCATTGTCATAATTGGATGTTCTTTAATAGCAACTGATTATCATTTGAGAGCCATACTATCAAAAGCAATAACTGATAAAAAAACGAAATACAAAGAAATTGTTGTAGTTGATAAAAGCAAAAGAACACGGGAGAAATTAAAATCATTTTTTCGCGGTTCTGCTCTCAATGGCGTAACAACATATTCAAACTTTTCCACTTTTTGTATAAAAACGCTTAAATAATATATTTTATAAGGGAAACGCCTTTTTCACATTCCAGATGACAAAAGATGATGCTATTAATGTGTAGCAAACACAATTTATTTAAAGGAATTTCCAAATATCCCCGCATAAAAGACGATCAAACGTTCTAATCTGATCCTTTAAGATGTCCTCAGTTAACATATTCGGGCGAATATCGCAATAATAAACACCATCAAGTGGATTCAATTTAACAGTATACCCACGAAAGTGCCCGGGCAAAAAAGTTGCGTTGATACCGTACTTATTCTTTTTACTTGTGTTCTTACGTTGCACATCATTAAGAAACACCGCGATGTGCGGAGTATTTGTATCAGTGAGTTTGCTATATAAAAACTTATCAATGAATATCTTGTCAATTCGATCCTTGCTGGATGTTTTTATTGATCCAATCAACTTAATCTTTTCATCCGTCTTAATGACCAAATCATGTTGATAACTCATTTTGAATTGTTCTTTCCCTCTAAGCATGACCGGAACTTGAATGACACCAGGTTCACACTTAAGACCAATACTGCGAATTACAAGGCGAATGAGATGCTCAAATAAATCCCCATTGATTTTACGAGCAGTATTAGATTTTCCCACAGGCAAAGCATCTAGAGCAGAACCTATTGACATCTGTAATGTATAAACAAATCGATTTATTCTTTGTCTATCATCTGTTGAAGTTATATCTTTAACATTTTTAAGTGATTCAATAAATGTCTTTTTATTTAAGAGAAATTCAGTATTTGTGTACATAAGCCGAGAATTGATTGGGCGAGTAATTTGATATCCACCATCAGAACCGTATTGATAGAACTGATAATGATTCTCATTTTGAGAAACAATTACTGCTTGCAATTTAGTAGCGACATATTCGAGATACAGCTCGGCAAAGTCAACAAAATTACCAAGAGCCTTGAATTTTGACTTATCTGTTGCTATTTTAGTAATTTGCTTGATTTTCATCTAATGGAATTTCTCCGTTTAAGATTTTCGAAGTCATATTGTCTCCAGTGCTCAATCGGCCAATCCTCCACGAGTTCAATTCTATTTACTACCCATTCTAAATATTCAGACGAAATATCACAGCCAATCCATCTCCTCTTCAATTGTTCTGAGCATACAGCGGTTGTACCCGAACCAAGAAATGGATCAAATATTAAATCGTTTTGATTTGAGGATGCGGAAATTATCT
This sequence comes from Candidatus Margulisiibacteriota bacterium, assembly GCA_041650635.1. Taxonomy (NCBI): domain Bacteria; kingdom Bacillati; phylum Candidatus Margulisiibacteriota; species Candidatus Margulisiibacteriota bacterium. The sequence goes on from JBAZKV010000022.1 coordinate 23,161, forward strand.
TTCTTAAGAGTTCTTCTGGCTTTTGTGTCGGGTGTGGTGTTTTTTCATGCATTCCATTACAGGTGGTTGGTATCTCTAAAACATCTTTTGGCTTTGCTCCATTTGGGTTTGGTTCCCATAAATGTTGTTTGCCATTTCCATATTGGCTGGTTAATGCCTGGGGGTGCTCAGGATATTTTAATGTATGATCAGAATATGGGATTCGCACTTCATCAACATTAAATATAAAATCCTTGCTTTTCCTGAAATGCAAAATACTTTCATGTGATCTTCCCCATTCGTTTGTTAAGTTTGCTTTATTTTTATAGTGCCAGACGATCCACCGGCAATTATCAAAATATTGCATTGCTGGAGACTTTATGTCGGCAAGTATTTCAGAAAATCCACATACATATAACGAACCCATTTTTTTTAAAATTCTTGCAGCTTCTTTTATCCATTTTATGGACCAATTAAGATAGTCTTGCTGAGAATTAAAGCGATCCCAATCAGCTTTCTTAATATTGTAAGGTGGGTCAGCAAAAATTAAATCGATCGAATCACTATCCAATCCTTTCATCACGTCTAGACAGTCACCTATAAATATTTTGCCATTTGGATGTTCATAGTAAAGGTGAGGCTGAGATGAGTCTTGTTGTTTCTGACTATCAAACACCTTCCCCTTGAATTGTTTTTGACCAAAAAACTCATCGATTTCTGTCTTGCGTTTAAAAGTTGTCTTTGTCGGCGTCGATGCATCCATATTGGTTGATATTATAGCACTTTTTGTTTGATTTATTAAAACAATAAGAGCAGTTAATTAGCCCTCTTCGCGGGGTGTGGGGAAGCGAAGAGGGCTAATCCCATACCATATGTTATAATCTCCCTATATCTTTCTTTCGGCATCCGTGAATAGTGTTAGGTATGCATAGAGAAAGAACAAAGCCCTGAGCTTGTCGAAGGGTTGGCAAGTGCAGTGCCGGTCGAGGACTTCGACTCGGTCGCTTACGCGACCTCGCTCAGTCCAAGTCTCTTATTAAAGAGAAGGATTATTCGTTAAAAAACGAAGTCGGCTGAGCGACACTGAGCGAGGCATTGAGTCCGACGAAATGCCGAGTCGAAGTGGAGTCGAAGCCTAAAGATCAATATATGCCCTACCACCTTTATATCCTGCAATGCACCAACGGATCACTTTATACCGGAATAACAAATAACCTTGAAAGAAGGTTCAATGAGCATTTTTCCGGCAAAGGCTGCAAATATACCATTGCCAACCCCGCCAAAAAGATGAGATATACAGAGAAATTTGAAACCCGCAGTGAAGCGGCAAAAAGAGAAGCGCAGATAAAGGGCTGGACAAGGACAAAGAAGCTTGCTTTGATCAAAGGACATAAGGGAATACTTAAAACTTCCGCAAGATGTAAAAACAGGCAGAAATAAACGGCGAGCAAGCGAGCCGAATCCAGGACCAAAATCACACCCCGCCTCCTTTACCCGCTAATTGACAGATAGTAATTATTACTATATAGTATATACATGCGCAAAAAGAGGTCAACAGGCCGAATAACGCACGAACAAAACCCCCTGTCCGGACACGGGCTTAAACTGACCCCTCAGCGGACAGCCATTTACGATCTGATCAAGGACTCCAGGCAGCATCCTTGTGCGGAGCAGGTGTATAGATCGGTCAAAAAACAGCTCCCCAATATCTCATTTGACACGGTATACAGGACCCTGCAAAGCTTTTCGGAAGCCGGTCTTATAAACGCCGTAGAAAACCACGGCAGGAACCAAAGATTTGATCCCAGGACAGAGCAGCACCACCATTTCCACTGTATAAACTGCCGCAAGATAGTGGATTTTGACTGCAAAGAGTTTGACAGCCTGCTGGCACAAAAACAGATGCAAAAAGGGTTCAAGATAATTAGAAGGCGGGTAGTGTTCGAGGGTTTGTGCAAAGACTGTCAAAAAGAAAGGAGAAAAACCGACACGGCCCGCGGCCCAAAGACCAATAGCATAAAAAGGAGTTCTTGACATGGAAAACAGCAGCCCCTGCGCCCACATGCCCCTGATCAACGAAAAAGCGCCTTCGTTCAAAGCGGTAACCACCCAGGGCGAATTAAACTTTCCGGACCAGTACGCGGGAAGCTGGGTCATTTTGTTCAGCCATCCTGCCGATTTTACCCCGGTGTGCTCGTCGGAATTCATGACCTTTGCTTCTCTGTCAGAAAAATTCGAAAAGGTCAATTGCAAACTTGTCGGGCTTTCTGTTGACGGGTTGTACAGCCATATAGCATGGCTAAGGACCCTGAAGGAAAAGATCGAATATAAGGGTATGAAGAATGTCGAGGTCCAGTTCCCCCTGATAGAGGACATAACGATGGAGGTAGCAAAAAAATACGGCATGATACAGCCGGGGGAAAGCTCGACAAAAGCGGTCAGGGCGGTCTTTGTCATAGATCCCAAAGGCATAATCAGGACCATACTGTATTATCCGTTAAGCCTGGGAAGAAATTTTGACGAGATCTACCGAATTGTTGTGGGATTGCAGACAGCGGATGCTTTTTCCGTTGCTCTTCCCGCGGACTGGCAGCCCGGGGACGATGTTATCGTTCCTACCGCCGGCTCATGCGGAGTTGCCAAGGAAAGAATGTCGGGCAAAGAAGACATAAAGTGCTATGACTGGTTCTTCTGCACCAAGAAACTTCCAAAAGAGAAGGTTTTTGGCGCGATAATGAAGAAATGACGGTATAACCGGCACAGGCAAAAATACGGGGCCGGGCGGCTGATAAGAAGCCCCCTGCCCCGTTCATTTTGGCTAAGAGGAAGCAGCTCCTTTTTCCATCCTTTGCAACAGCACATATAGGCAGATTAGCACAAGCGGCATGATAAGGTCGCTGACAATGATAGAGGGCCCGATGTTGTAGGCCGCACTGTTCCCGCCTAAGATAAAGTCCTTTACATGCCCTGCCATACAGCCCAAAAGGAACACCGCATTAACAAGGATGGCCGCCAGCCAGAACTGCCCCCTAAAAAAGATGCACATTATGCCAAGGCTGCCCATTGCTATGTCCGCTACGCCGACTTCGTACTGAAAAGGGCTTCCCGCGCCCCAGCCTATCATTTTGGCCACTTCGGGCCCGTTAAAGATATGCGCCGCGCCCGCCAGGATATTGCCAAAACCAATGTTTATCACTATCAGATAAAGCAGGATAACTTCGACGATCTTTTTTGGGGACCTGTTCTTCATAAGTACAAGATGTATCAAAACCGCAACCAGAGTAATAAGCAGAAAGAACATTGCCATGGGCTGCCTCCTTTGAACTCTTCCACGGTTAAGCGGGATATCGATCTATTATATCCCATTCTCCCCCATAAGGGCTTTAACATTTTCCGGCGACGGCAGCTCTCCTTTAAGTTTTTTGGGTAACTGTTTAAGGATCCTATATTTTGCAACACCTATGGGGCCTGAACTTTTTCTTAAAGCGTACTCGACTATGGTCCGGTCCTTGTCTTTGCAAAGGATAATACCGATAGACGGATTCTCACCTCTTAATTTGACGAGATCGTCCAAAGCTGCCAGATAGAACTGCATCTTTCCGACATATTCCGGAATGAATTTACCTATCTTTAGCTCGATCGCCACCAGGCACTTGAGTCGTCGGTGATACAGAAGAATATCTATAAAGAAGTCATTGCCGTTGATCTCCAAGCGAAACTGATTCCCCATAAACGCGAACGCACCGCCCATCTCCGCAAGAAATTTGCTCACTTTAGCGATCAAAGCGGCTTCAAGTTCCTTCTCCCCGTATTCTTCTCCAAATTCCAAAAAATCAAACATGTATTCATCCTTAACCGCAAACCTCGCCTGGTTTTTTATCCTTTCAGGAAGGTTCTTATTAAAACTGGTCTGATTAAGCATCGTCCGTTCATATGTTTTGTTGTCTATCTGATGGATCAGGGCATTCTTTGTCCAGCCATATTTTTGGGTCATGCGGATATAAAATTCCCTCTCAAGATCGTTCTCGCATTTATCGAGGATTATCAAATTGTGCGTCCAGCCGATTTCTGCAACCAATGGTTGCAGTTTTGTGTTGCTTTTGTATGTCTTGTAAAAATTGCGCATATACCATATATTCCTAAAGGAAAAGCCCTTTGTACCCGGAAATTCCTTTTGCAGATCAGCCGCCAACTTTTTTACGATCGAGCCGCCCCATTTATTCCTTTTTTGTCTTAAAACGATCATCTTCCCGATATCCCAATACAGATTTATCAGCTCCTTATTAACGGCTTTAAGCGCCTCATACTGCGCTGCTCTGATGCGTTCCTTTATTTCCCTCAAAAATCTATGATACCCGGCACCAACGACCTTGCTTCCCATATGTATCCTCCTTCCATTGTGGGATTTTTCAACACCTCCCCTAGCCTTTTCACGCTCAAAGATAGCTTTTGGGGACTTCAATACACCTTTAGTAGCAATTTCCCCACCAGGATAGAGCCTAAAGTGATGGGGGCCGGCTTATTGGGGGGGGTTAATGAGCTCGTATGAATTAGCTCTTGAAGAGCCCAGGTGCGAGGCCTTAACTCTGCCTTTAAAGGGGTTCTTTTTCCAGCGCTTAAAGAAATCATCCGGCGATCCAAAGCGGGAAAAAACATATCGCGCGGTTTTGGCGGAGGCGGCTATCATAGAAGGTATCTTTTTGAACTCAAACGGCCCCGCATCAAATATCCCCGGGTTGATTATCCTGACCGCTATTTTGTTCCTTATAAAGACATCGTCATTAATATAGCGGTTGATCTGTGAAAACGATGTTGTAA
>JBAZKV010000023.1 GCA_041650635.1 Candidatus Margulisiibacteriota bacterium
AGCTTGGTTGCCGTTACCGAATAGTCCGCTATCTCTGCCGGAACTCCCGTAAGCCCTGCGCCGCTCCCGTAAAACGCTTCAGCTGTTATTTTCCCCGTTGTGCTGATGTTGATGTCCGTTGCCAATCTGTCTCCCGTAATAGCTCCAACTGCTATCGCCTCTGCCGTCACCGCTCCCGACCCAAGTTTCTCCGCACTTACTGCTCCGGCTGCAAGCTTTTCTGATGTCACGGCGCTGGTCGCCAGCTTGGTTGCCGTTACCGAATAGTCCGCTATCTCTGCCGGAACTCCCGTAAGCCCTGCGCCGCTCCCGTAAAACGCTTCAGCTGTTATTTTCCCCGTTGTGCTGATGTTGATATCCGTTGCCAATCTGTCTCCCGTAATAGCTCCAACTGCTATTTTTGCCGCACTAATACCCAGGTCTTTTACCTCCAGCGAACCGCTGACAGAGTTAAGACCGATGGTAAGGTCATCGTATTTTACTTCCAACGTGCCCATCACAGTGATAGGTCCGCCTGTTAGTCCCGGGCCGCTGTCAACAAGAATGACCGTTCCGGTCCCTCCTACAGTGCTCCACTGAGGAACTCCTGCGGACAAACGCAGCACCTTGCCATCGGCATCGGAAGGCAATTTGCTCAGAGTGTTAACATCCGAGGCAAAAAGAAGGTCCCCTTTTGCATACGCATTCTGTCCGGTGCCCCCTTTTGTAGCTGGAAGAAGGAAAGAAGAGGATATTTTGTCAGGTGTTACCGCCTCATCCGAAAGTTTTTCGCTGGTCACCGCCGAAGTTGCTATCTTGGCCTGTGTGATAGAAAAATCGCCTATTGCAGCGGTTATTCCCGTAAGCCCCACACCGCTTCCGTAAAATGCCTCTGCTGTTACCTTGCCCGTTGTGCTGATGCTGATGTCTGCCGCCAGTTTGGCCGCGGTGATCGCCCCGTCCGAAACAGTGTCCGCTTCCGCCGCCTTAAAGGCATTGCCCACGCTCACTATGGGAGAAGAAGGCGACAGCAGTTCATAGTTCGAGGACGAGCCGGGATTTGCCACCTCTATCTTCAGGTATAAGGCAGAACTTGAGAACAGAGAAGGCGGTATAGGTGTGGAGGAGCCAAGAGTTACCGAAAAAGCCCCCTTAACGACCTTAACAGACCTGTGTGTTTCAGGCCCCCAGACTACCGAAGAAGCGACCGAATCCACCGACACTATGGAAAATCTCATGTTGTAGTAACCGGTAAGCGCGTTGCCTGAGGCGTCCGAAAGGGTGCCTTCATAACCCATTTTCTGAGGGACCGCAGAACATAGGGAATAAAAAGGCGCTAGAAGAAATAAAAGGACAAAAAGATGCTTAACAAGGCAAAATAAAATGCCCGCAAACAAAGAATTGATTGTCTTGCGTTTATTCGTTTTATTCCCCGCGAAACGCCTTATATATCTTTTACACAGAATATATTATAGATATTGAGCTAAGTCAAGCGAAAACTGCGGAATATATTGAAAAACAAAGAGATATCTGTCTTAAGCCTGAAGAATAAGCAGGGTGATCACTGGTTCTCTCTCTGTGCCTTTTAGGACAAGTTTTCTTACCTGCTTCTTAATTTCCTGGCGCAGGGCAAAAAGGTCCTTTGACTTCTTTTTTCTAAATAATGCAACGGCTTCTTTTACGCTCTCGCAGGCCTTTTTGGCCAGGTCCCCTGACCTTGAAAACACAAAGCCTTTTGTTTCGATCTTTATCTCGTCCAAAAGCCGAAGGTCCTTTCTCGAAACCGCGATGCCGATCGTTATCGAACCGCTTTCTGACAGTTGCCTTCTTTCCTTCATGATGTCTTCTCCAACATCCCTGAAGCCGCTTTCATCTATCAGAACGCCGCTGGCAGGGACCTTGGCTCCCCTTACAGCCTTGCCTTTGGATATCTCGATAGTGTCCCCATTCTCGTCAATAAAGATGTTCTCATGCCTTATCCCTGTTTCAACAGCCAGTTTGGCATGCATGACCAGATGCCGGAACTCTCCGTGGGTCGGGATAAAATATCTGGGCTTTATGAGATTGAGGACCGTCTTGAGGTCCCCTCGGCTGCCATGTCCCGAAACATGGATGCCGTGCTTTTCTTCGTAAATGACCTCCGCACCCCTTTTAAAAAGCCTGTTTATGTTGTTAAAAACGGACTTTTCGTTGCCCGGTATCGCTATGGCAGAGATTATCACCGTATCGCCTTTTTGTATCTCCACCTGTTTGTGGGACCCGTTGGCCATCCTTGAGAGAGCCGACATCGGCTCGCCCTGGCTTCCGGTGGTAAGTATAACCAGTTTGTTCTGCGGCTGCCTTCCTATCTCATCCAGGCTTATCATCGTGTTGTGAGGTATCTTTAGATAGCCCATCTCTTTGGCTTTTCCTACGACATTTTTCATGGAAAGGCCGGACACGGCAACTTTTCGCCCGTGCTTGTGGGCACAGTCAAAGATCTGCTGTATCCTGTGGATGCTGGAGGCAAAAGAGGCTATTATTATGCGTTTTTTTGCTGCGGCAAAAAACCCGTCCAGGTTCTTTCCTACGGTTTTTTCGGACGGAGTGTACCCTTCGGAATCCGCGTTGGTGGAATCCGACATAAGGACAAGCACGCCTTTGCTTCCCAGCTCTCTCATCCTGTCTAAATTAGCTTTTTCACCGTCGACCGGAGTATGGTCTATCTTAAAATCGCCGGTGTGGAACAGCACTCCCACGGGAGTGGTTACGGCAACGGCAAAGGAATCCGGAATGCTGTGGTTGACCCTGATAAATTCCACCTTAAAGGGCCCCATATTGATCACCGTTCCGGGCTTAACTCCCGTCATTTTGGCTTTGGAGATGCCGTGTTCCTTGAGCCTGTGCTCGATCAGCCCAAGTGCCAGCCGGCTTCCCCAGATAGGTATGTTCATATCACGGAGCAGGTAAGGGATGCCTCCTATATGGTCCTCATGTCCGTGAGTTATCACAAGCCCTCTGATGAACTTGCGGTTCTCGCTCAAAAAGGACATGTCCGGGACTATCACATCTATCCCGGGAAGGTCATCCCCCGGAAATTTCATTCCGCAGTCTATAAGAAGGATATTGCTGCCGTATTTAACGGCGGTCATGTTCTTGCCTATCTCTTCCTGTCCCCCGAGGTGGATTATCTGGAGCTTTTTGTGGGGGTTATTGGACATTGTTATTGGATTATCCCCAGTTCTTTCATCACTTTTTGTATCTGCTCTTTTTCCCTGTCAAGAGGCTCCACCAGAGGCAGGCGCGTTTTGCCGCAGTCGCAGCCTACAAGGGAAAGGGCATATTTTACGGGCGAAGGATTTGAAGTTATAAAAAGCACTTTAAAGACAGGCATTAGCTTTCTGTGCAGCGCTTCGGCCTCTTTTGTTCTTCCTTCGACAAAACTTGAGATCATCTCTTTGATCTGCCCGCAGACGATATGCGAAGCTACGGAGATGACCCCGTAAGCCCCCACGGACATCATCGGAAGGGTCAGGCTGTCGTCCCCGCTCCAGATCAAGAACTTGTCCGAAGTAAGCTGCCTTACAGCTGAGGTCTGGTTAAGGTCCCCTGCCGCATCCTTTAAGCCGATAACATTCTTGAGCTCCGATATCCTGGCGATCGTTTCCGGAAGCATGTTGATGCCGGTCCTGCCCGGAATGTTATACAGGATCAGAGGAAGCCCTGAACTTTGAGCGACCGCTTTGTAATGCTGATACAGGCCTTCCTGCGACGGCTTGTTGTAGTACGGGACCACAAGTAAAGCGGCGTCAAGCCCTAGTTTTTCGGCTTTTTGCGTGGAAGCGATCGTGGTGGCAGTAGAATTGGAGCCTGTTCCCGCTATCACGGAAAGCCTCCCCTTAGCGGCGCTCTTTACAACTTTGTAGAGCTCATACTCCTCTTCGTGGGTCAGCGTGGGAGATTCCCCTGTTGTGCCGTGGACCACCAGCCCGTCACAGCCGTTATCGGCAAAATAAGAGGCCAGTTCCTCGGCCTTTGCATAGTTTATGCTGCCGTCCGGCTTAAAGGGCGTCACCATCGCAGTGATAAGCCTGCCTATTTTTTCCATAACCTCCTTAGCTCCTTTATCCTGTCCCTTAAAGCCGCCGCTTTCTCGAATTCAAGAGCTATTGAGGCGGCTTTCATATCGTCTTCCAACTTTCTTATAATATAAGGTATTTCCTCCTGTTTTACAAGTGTTTGAGACCCCCTAAGCTCTTTAGACGAAGCGTTTTCCAGCTGCTCGCTGATATCCTTGATCTCTTTCACGATGGTTTTTGGAGAGATCCCGTGTTTTTTGTTATAGGCCAGTTGAATTGTCCTCCTCCTGTTGGTCTCGGAAAGCGCCTTTTTCATGGAATCCGTTATCCTTTCGGCATATAGAAAGACCTCGCCGTTGACATTTCTTGCCGCCCTTCCTATGGTCTGGACAAGCGAGGTCTCTCCCCTCAAAAAGCCTTCTTTGTCCGCGTCCAGGATCGCCACCAGAGAAACTTCAGGAAGATCAAGGCCCTCGCGCAGCAGGTTTATGCCGACAAGCACATCAAATTCCCCCAGCCTCAGGCCGCGCAGTATCTCTATCCTGTCAAAAGTATCGATATCCGAGTGCAGGTACCTGACGCGGAACCCTTTTTCGTTGAGGAACTCGGAAAGGTCCTCCGCCATCCTTTTGGTAAGCGTAGTGACAAGTACCCTTTCGTTCTTTTCCGTCCTTTTCCTGATCTCTTTGGCAAGGTCCTTTATCTGCCCCTTTGAGGCCTTTAGCGTTACCTTGGGGTCCACAAGCCCCGTGGGCCTGATTATCTGCTCAACCACTTTGTCGGTATGCTCCATCTCGTATTTCCCCGGGGTGGCCGATACAAAAACGCACTGGTTGGTCCTGGACTCGAATTCTTTAAAATTTAGAGGCCTGTTGTCGGCGGCTGACGGGAGACGGAAGCCGTAGTCTATCAGCATCTTTTTTCTGGCCTGGTCCCCTGCGTACATGCCTCTGATCTGGGGAACGGCCACATGGCTTTCGTCTATGAACATGACAAAGTCCTTTGGAAAATAATCCAGAAGAGTTGCCGGAGGCTCCCCTGCCGCTCTCCCGTCCATATGCCTGCTGTAATTTTCTATCCCGTGGCAGTAGCCCATCTCCCTTATCATCTCTATGTCAAAATTAGTTCTCTGCTCAAGCCTTTGCGCCTCAAGGAGCTTGTTCTTTCCCTTAAAAAACTTAAGCCTTTCCGATAGTTCCGCCTCTATGCTCTGTATGGCCCTCTCCAGCCTGTCGCGAAAGGTCACATAATGCGTGGCGGGAAAGATCCTGACGCTTTCTTTTTTTGAAATGACCTCTCCCGTTAAAGGATCTACTTCTGTTATCCTTGAGACCTTGTCATAGTCGAACTCTACCCTGAAAATGTTCTTCTCGTATATCGGAAGCACCTCAAGCGTGTCCCCCCTTGCCCTGAACTTGCCGCGAGAGAGCGCCGTATCATTTCTATCATATTTGATCTCCACCAGCCTTTTGAGAACGGCATCCCTGCCCGTTTCCTGGCCGCGGCCTATTTCCAGCGAACCCTCAAGGTAATTGGCGGGAGTTCCCAGGCCGTAAATACAGGAAACGGATGCAACTATTATCACATCCCTTCTTTCAAAAAGCGACATCGTTGCCCGGTGCCTCAGCCTGTCTATCTCATCATTAATAGCGGAATCTTTTTCTATATATGTGTCGGAACTTGGGATATATGCTTCGGGCTGGTAGTAGTCGTAATAGCTTACAAAATATTCAACCGCGTTTCCCGGAAAAAAATCTCGGAACTCCTGGCAAAGCTGGGCGGCAAGGGTCTTGTTCGGAGATAATATGAGAGCTGGTTTCTGGGTCTTTTGAATGACGGAAGCCATCGTGAAAGTCTTGCCGGAACCGGTCACCCCCAGCAGTGTTGAAAACCTTTTTTGTTCGCTTACGCGCTCAACCAGTTCTTCAATAGCCCGGGGCTGGTCCCCGGAGGGTTCAAAAGAAGCTTTCAGTTTGAAGTCCACACAAAAATTATAGCATTTCAATCAAAGTATTTCGCCGGAGCGAGCATTCCGACAGCTCCGTTGCTCCAAAACCGGCACCTTGCGAACTCTACGCTCAGATAACGCGCAAGATCATAGATCCCGGTCCCCATGTCAGCAGGAGCATTCCTTAACCTGGAACTCACAAACGAAAACCCAGCCTTTTTCATGAACCGGTGCGAGCCGTGGGACAGGTATTGTCCGTTGTCCGTACCCCAAAAAGAAACGAATGTTTTTAATCCTCCAAGCCTGCTTTCTATGCCTGCGGACTTGAAAAACTTTTCAGTCAGGAAAAAGCCGTATTCTTCTTCCGGAAATACCCTGAAATACATGTCCTCCCCGCTATTCGTTAGAAAATCAAGATCAATGCCGCTCGCAAGCGTTATGCCAAAAACATCGTCTGTCCTTATATAGGGGATCCCAAAGCCAGGAAAGATAATGAAGTCTTTGGCCGGAGTTCTTAAAAACCCCGGACGCGCCTGGAAAAAATATCCCGACGGGGAGAACTCTACCTGCTGCACATAAGCTGTTTCCGGTATGCCGGATCCTTCGAACGGAATATAGATACGGTCAACGGCCTTTTTAAGGTCGTCGGACAGCTCGGGAAGAATAGAGGATGCCCTGGTCTCGTAAACATTTGTGGCCCCGCGAAAAGGGTCATTGGAATATCTGCCCTCCGCATCAAAACATTCAATATGGAGATGTCCCAGATGCGGGTGCCTCATCATAGCCCCCAGATACTGGCAGTCCACCTGCTGCTGTATCAAGGCGTGGGCTTCTCCTGACCATGGCACTCCTCCGTCCTGACAGTGCAGCCTGAAACTCCGGCTGTTAACGCCTTTCTCTATCTTTTCAAGAGCTTTCCCCACTCCGTCTATGGATGTGACATTTCTTTCGGTATGGACCGCGTCGATCGACCAGTGATAATCCGTGGGATGGGACCCTCTGACGATTATCCGGCCGTCGTTCCTCAGCATTGCCTGCAGCTGCGGCAATATGCTGTCAAGCCTTTGTCCGCTGTAAAGCCAGGCGGAACGGGGAACAGGGATAGGGATCCCCCTTTCAAGGATAAGCCGGGTAGTTTCCAGCTTGCTTCCGCCCCTCATTATCAATTCAGTTGTTAACAAATTGCCCATGATCGCCCTTAAATGTATATCTCTAGTTTTAAGCGGATATTTCAAAAGCCCGCAGATTTTGAGGGGCTCCAGCGCCCTGCCGGGGGAGGAACAAAGGCTAACTAGCTCTAGCAGCCATCGGAAATGATTTTGGATATCTTAGTTTTAAGGCCTCTTTTGGCGCCGTTATTGTGTATTTTAATGTCGGTCTCATTTTTGTAGCTGCCAGGTTTTCTCTGAAAAGCCATCCTCCTAAGCATTTCTTTTGACCGCTTTCCCCGCTTGGCAAGCCTTTTAAGCCTGTTCTTTTTTGAGGCCAAGACCAGCCAGATCCGGTCGCAGTATCCTGCCAGGCCCATTTCTTTTAGCACCGCGGCATTGATAGCGATCTTTTTTTTCTGCGTTCTTTCGACAAGCCCGGCTATCTTTTTCCTCATGACAGGGTGCATTATACTGTTAAGAAGCAGAAGGCGCTTTCTATCGGAAAACACGAGCCTGCCCAATTTATTCCTGGAGACCTCCCCTTTGGTCCCAAGCGCTTTTCTTCCGAACGCAGCAATTATCCTCTTTTTTGCCGGCAGTTCTTTTAAAACCTGATGCCCTATCCTATCGGCATCGATCACATAAAAACCGTATCCTTTTAGTATCTTGCACACCTCGTCTTTGCCCGAAGCAATTGGCCCTGTAACCCCGATGACGGTCTTTTTTTTGACATCCATAGAGATAATATACCATACCATTTAGTTCTTTCTGAAGGCTTTTATAGTTATCCTGCTGCCGTCGCTGGTCATTGACACTGACCCGTCCTCATCGGTGCGGTAGACTTTTATCCCCCGCTGCTTAAGCTTTTCAAGGACCTCCGGCCTGGGATGACCGAATTTATTGCCCTTTCCAACACAGATGACAGCGGTTTTAGGTGCCGCCGCTTCAAGGAACTCATCGCTTGTTGAGGTGGCGCTGCCGTGGTGCCCTATCTTTAGCACATCGCTCATAAAATAATAGCCCCGGTCCAGCATCTCTTTTTCCGCTTCAAAGGCGGCATCCCCTGTCAGCATAAAGGAGGTGCCGCCATAGACCAGCCTTATCACTATCGAACTGTTGTTGGCATCAGATTCGGTTCCCTTAAGAAAGCTTTCGGGAGGGCTAAGAACATAGCCTTTGACTGCTCCTATAGAAATAATGTCCCCGGCCTTAACAGTAGCGTACTTAATTTTATTCCTTTTTATAAGTTCAAGAAAGTTTTCATAAGCAGGCGAGTCATAGACAAACCCCGGATCGATCACCTTATCTGTCTTTATCTCTTTTAGCACCGAAACCAGTCCTCCCACATGGTCATCATGAGGATGGGTCAGGACCACAAGGTCCAATTTGTTAATGCCGCGGTTGTGAAGAAAAGGAACCACTATACGGGACCCTATCTTATCTTCCTGTCCGTTAAAGCTGCGCTTGCCGCCCCCGTCTATCAGGACCTTCTGCCCGTCAGGCGCCTCGATAAGTATGCTGTCGCCCTGGCCGACATCGATGAAAGAGACCGATAGTTCATTGCCGCCCAAGACCAGAGCCTGAAAAGAGAGTAAGGCAAAGAGCAGACAGGCACTCAGGACCAAAACATACTTATTATTTATGAAAACATTGCGGAGCTGGCCGTCTTTGGCTTTCTTAAGCAAAAACAAGAAACAGATGTAATAGCCGATCATCCAGCCAAAATGCGGTCTGGCAATGAAATAATTGGACATAGGAAGGGATGCGAACAAAGAGACGGCAAGATCAAGAAGGAACATGATAGCAAAGACCGCTCCGTCAAGAAAATTCCCGAGGTGCGGCAATACCAGCCCCGCAGCGGTTGAGGCAAAGCCCAGGACTGTAAGCAGTTCTGCAGCCGGCACCACCAGCAGGTTCGACAGAAAGGCAACCGGGTTCAATTGCGAAAAATTGTAGGCGGTAATAGGTGAAGTGGCCAGGATCGGGGCACAGGCAACAGAAACTGGCCCGGACAAAAAACCCGGGAGCCTTTGCGCAAGTTTTTCATTTATTATCGGGACGACATAAACAAGGGACCACGTGGCAAGGAAGGAAAGTTGAAACCCTATATCAAATAAATTATTCGGATCTATCATAAGGAGTATGAAAGCGGCCAGGCAAAGCGAGTTAAGGAAGTCCCCTTCCCTGTCAAAGGCCTTGCCCACTATCATCAATTGCCCCATTATGGCCGACCGCGTTATGGAAGCTCCAAACCCCGCCATTGCGGCAAAAGACCAGGTAATGAATGAAGTTATGATAAACGCCGCCGGCATTGGAAGCCGTATTGCGCCAAGGACAAGAAGGCTCACGCCTATAAGGATCGACACCTGCTGGCCCGAGGCTACCAGAATATGCACCACTCCCGCCTTTTGATACCTGCTCTTTACCTCGTCCGGCACGGGAGACCCCTTCATGCCGAAAAGAATTCCTCCGAACAGGGAGGAATAAGGCTCCGGCATCGCGCCTTTGTGGAGAAGCATCACCTTGTTCTTAACGGCAAGGCTAAGGGAGATGAAAAGGTTGCCTTTGTTTTTTGCTATAACCTTCGGATAGCCGTCCTTGTCCGGAAAAACACTGATGGAACCCGCAAAACCTTTCTCCCTTAGATAGGAGTCATAATCCATCTCATAAGGATTACCCGGTTTTCTTGCTTCCATAAGCGAGCCCTTGAGCTCTATCCTGTCACCGTATTCATAACCTTTTCCGCCGGAAAATATCATCACCTTAAAGGACTTGCCCGTCCTGTCCTCTTTAAGGTCAAAGCCCGTATATGTCCCGAAATTCCCGGGTTCGCTGTCCACCGCCCCACAGATCCTAACGGGAACCTCCTTCTGTCCCGTCTCACCTTTGTCAGGAAACAGCGAGGACACAAAAGAGAAGAAGAGTATCGCCAGGACATAAAAAGTGGTGATCGCCACAACAGGACGGGGTGTTAATGACATGTTATTAAAGGCTTATTTCATCTTTTATTTTATCTATCTTCTTTTTGCCGAAACCTTTGATCTTTGAGAGGTCTTCATAGGACCTGAAAGCCCCGTTCTTAATCCGGCACTCGAGGATCTTTTTAGCGGTGGCGGCCCCTACTCCGGGGATCTTTTCCATCTCCGAGGCGCTGGCAGTATTAATATTGATCTTTGTCCCGCAGCCGGCAGAACCTGCAAATCCCATGTTGCGCTCCGGTATATCTATCTTCTGTCCGTCCTTGAGCTGCTGCGATAGATTAAGGGAAGTAACATCGGCGCTCTTGAGAAAACCTCCTGCCTTACCAACAGCATCTATTGTTCTGCTGCCGGCAGATAGCCTGTACACTCCTCTTTTGTTTACAGCTCCGCTTATGTGAACGAGGATGAAGTTTTCTTCTTTTTTCACGGCTGATGGGGTTTTCAACACTTCAACACCTAAAGAGGGCTCTTCAGAAGACGGGGCTGGCCTATGGAAGAGGCGGACTCCCAGGCTGATAGAAAGGATTAGGCACACAAAACCTATAAAGCAGAGCTTGTTCTTTTTAAGAAGTTCCTCGAGCATGGCAGTAAGGCTTACAGCAATTCCGGCGCCTGCCCTGAGCGAGCGACTTGTCCCGAGCTTGTCGAGGGAAGCGAGTCGAAGGGCCAGGCAGTTACCTTATCGAATTATAAACGGCAAGGATGCCCTTGATATAGGCCGCGGTAGCAGGAGTATACTCGCCGCCGGCCCTGACTATCTGGTTATATCCTTCGGCATAGGAGGCAAGCGCAAGCGGAACCTGCTGAGGATTCCCTGCCCACCTATCCAGCATCATGCGTATATAAATAGCCGCACCTTTTACGCCTTCATCAATATCATGAGGGTCCCTTATCCCTATTCCGGCCGCTGTCGAGGGCAGCAGCTGCCCCAGCCCCTGCGCGTTGGAAGATGAAACAGCCATGGGATCAAAACCCGATTCTCGGTCGATGAGCCCCGTCAGCAGTTTTGCGTTCACATTGTATTTCTGAGAATATTCCATGATCGAAGCAATAAGAGTTTCCGCATCATCCCTTGAGAGCTTTTTAGCCCTGCGGATGACATAAAAATTTATGGCCTGTGAATCCCTTTCCTGACCGGCAGCATCAAAATCAGCCCCCGGCAGATCGCCCAGTTCCTGAGAAGAAGAGATCTGCTGCGGCTTTTCGGGAGAATATTTAGCATCTTTGTGGGAAACCGTTGATAGTATGCTTGCAAGAAATATCAGTATTACTGCCGCCGCAGTTACTTCCATTTAAGCCCCCATTGTTTTTGGAAGGGACCCTTTGTAGGCATCAGACAGTTCAGTTATCTTTAGTGAAAGCAGCTTTTTTTCGGGCGTGTTTATCACAAGCTCTTTTCCCTTTACTTTTCCGATTATGGATATAGGGGTCTTGTTTATCATGGCAAGATCATTAATGGCAAAGATTTTTTCGGCAGCCACCGTTATCACTATCCTGGACTGGCACTCATCGAACAAAAGGCTGCCTTCGCTTATTTCGTCGCTTAAAGACACCACTGCTCCTATGCCCCCGGCGATCGATGATTCGGCCAGGCTTACGGCAAGCCCTCCTTCCGAAGTGTCATGGGCGCTTTTGACGATACCGAGCCTGATGGCTTCCAGACAGGTCTTCTGGACCGAGGCCTCAAGTTCCAGGTCTATCTCGGGGCAGACAGCTTTTTCTTCTTTGTTGAGACCGAGAAGGATAATGATATCCCCTTTATCTTTAAAGCCCATGGCGCAGAAGTGTTTTGCTTCTTCTATTACGCCGAGCATGCCTATGACAGGGGTCGGATATATGGCAACACCATTGTTCTCATTATAAAAGCTGACATTGCCTGATACGACCGGAGTGTCAAAGGTCCTGCAGGCATCGGACATCCCTCTGAGGGATTCTTTGAATTGCCACATAATGCCGGGTTTTTCGGGATTGCCAAAATTAAGACAGTCGGTAACTGCGGCAGGTTCTGCCCCGCAGCAGACCACATTTCGCGCTGCCTCGGCCACCGCTATAGCCCCTCCTCTGTATGGATCATCGCAGCAGTATTTGCCGTTGCCGTCGGTGGTAAGGGCCAGCATTTTGCCGCAGCCTTTTATCCTTAGAACAGCGGCATCGGCTTTGCCCGGAGCGGCAACAGTATTTGTCTGCACCATATGGTCATACTGTTCATACACCCACGCCTTGTCAGCTATATTCGGATCCGACAACTTTTCCAATAACAATTCATTATAATTTGTTTTTTCCGGGTAATTGGTAATCGGAAATTGGAAATTGGACATTTTTTCCCAAGGTCGGTCGTATTCCGGCGCTTCGTGCGCCAGCGACCTTGCGGGAACTTCAGCCGCTATCTTGCCAGCCACCCTTACCCTTAACATCTGGTCTGCTGTCACTTTGCCCATTACAACAGCATTAAGCCCCCATTTTTTGAAGATCCCGAAAGCATCGTCCTCAGTGCCTTTTTTCATTATGACGACCATTCTTTCCTGAGATTCGGAAAGCATGATCTCATAAGGGGTCATGTTCTCTTCCCGCTGAGGCACCTTTGCGATATCTATCTCTATCCCAACTTTTCCGCGGGAGGCCATCTCAGAGGTGGAAGAGGTAAGCCCCGCCGCCCCCATATCCTGCATGGCGACAACATTTCCGGTCTTGAGCAGTTCAAGGCAGGCCTCGATAAGCAGTTTTTCCGTGAACGGGTCCCCCACCTGCACATTGGACCTTTTTTCCACCGAATCTTCATCCAGTTCAACGGAGGCAAAGGTCGCTCCGTGTATCCCATCCCGGCCCGTGGACGAGCCTACATATAAGACGGGATTACCCACTCCGGAGGCCACTGCTGTAACAATAATGTTTGGGATCTCTGATCGAACATTTGAAATTGGACATTGGACATTGGACATTTCCGGTATTCTTACAAGTCCAACGCACATGGCATTGACCAGACAGTTGCCGGAGTAACACTCGTCAAAATATATCTCTCCCGCCACCGTGGGAAGCCCGAGGCAGTTCCCGTAGGAAGAGATGCCCGCCACTACCCCGTCCAAGAGGTACCTGTTGTGAGGATCGCTCAGGGGACCGAACCTGAGAGAGTTTAGTGAGGCAATTGGCCTTGCCCCCATCGTAAACACATCCCTTACTATCCCTCCGACCCCGGTGGCCGCCCCCTGAAAGGGCTCGACCGCACTTGGATGGTTGTGCGACTCTATTTTCATCGCCACGGCATAACCATCGCCGATATCGATCACGCCGGCGTTCTCTCCCGGGCCGTGCATTATCCTTTTTCCGGTGGTCGGGAATTGTTTGAGGTAGATCTTTGAACTTTTGTAAGAGCAGTGCTCCGACCAGAGCACGGAATACATCCCCAGTTCCACAATGTTGGGCTCTCTTCCGAGGATGGAAACTATTTTCTTGAATTCTTCGCCACTCAGGCCGTGCTGTTCTATGATTTTTTTGTCCATCACAGAACTATTTTATCATCACAGGCTTGGTTTGTAAAATTTTTGAATTAGGACCCGAACCTGAAGGTTCGGGTCCGGTTCGTTCTCACAAGGAGCCGACATTTTAGTGTCGGGATTGTTTAATGGCTAGTATCGGGATGTGCTTACAGGACTTTTGCGAGGTTGACCCGGCCCATATCGTCTATCTCCACCACTTTGACATCTATTTCATCGCCCACCTTGACCACATCCTCTACCTTGTTGATGCGCTGTTTGGAGAGTTTTGATATGTGAACAAGGCCGTCCTTGCCCGGAGCCAGCTCAACAAAAGCGCCAAAGTTCATTATCTTGACCACCTTGCCGTGATAGGTCCTGCCCACTTCGACATCCATGGCTATCTCTTCTATCCTGCGCTGGGCCTCTTTAGCAGCCTCGGCATCGGAAGAAGTGATGAACACGCTGCCGTCATCTTCGATGTCTATCTGGCACTTGGTATCTTCGATGATCTTTTTGATGTTCTTGCCGCCCGGGCCTATCACAAGGCCGATCTTTTCGGTGTTTATGTGAAGAGTGATGACCCTGGGAGCATATTCCGAGAGTTCCGGCCTCGGCGAAGGGATGGTCTCAAGCATTTTGCCAAGTATATGGGCCCTGCCGGTCTTTGCCTGCGCAAAGGTATCCTTGATTATCTGCATGCTGAGGCCTTTGATCTTGGTGTCGAGCTGTATTGCCGTTATTCCCATAGGAGATCCTGCTATCTTAAAATCCATGTCCCCGAGAAAATCCTCAAGGCCCTGAAGGTCAGAGAGGACCTTGTACTTATCGCCTTCTTTGACAAGCCCCATGGCTATCCCCGAAACGGCAGCCTTTATCTTTACTCCGGCATCCATAAGCGCAAGCGTGCTGCCGCAGGTAGAGGCCATTGAGGAAGAACCGTTTGACCCAAGTATCTCTGATACTATGCGCAGCGTATAGGGAAATTCTTCTTCGGCAGGGATAACGGGAAGAAGGGCTTTTTCCGCCAGGACGCCGTGCCCTATCTCTCTTCTGCCCGGGCCTCTAAGCGGCCTTACCTCGCCCACGCTGTAGGCAGGCATGTTGTAGTGGTGCATGTAGCGCTTTTCGCTTTCTTCCGCGTCCAGCCCGTCTATTATCTGCGCGTCCCCCTTGGAGCCGAGGGTAACTACCGAAAGCGCCTGTGTCCAGCCCCTGGTAAAAACGCCGGAGCCATGGGCCCGGGGAAGAATACCCGTCTGGCAGGAGATGGGCCTTATCTCGTCCATCTTTCTTCCGTCGGGGCGTTTGTTCTCGTTGATTATCATGTGGCGGACCGCTTTTTTCTCTATCTCTTTTATCACAGCCGCCAGATCGCCCTTCTTTTCCTTTATCACGGTCTTCAGATATTCGTCCGGGCCGCCTGCTATCTTTTCCGCGACCTCTCCTTCGATAACTGCAAGACGGTCCTGCTGTTTCTCTTTGTCCTCTATGTGAAGGGCCTCTTCGATGTCTTTTTTAGCCTCTTTGGCAACATATTGGGCGAGTTTTTCGTCCGGCAGGAAGACTTTTATCTTCATCTTTGGCTGGCCGGCCTTCTTCATCAGGTCCTTCTGCAGCTGGATCACATCCTCTATCGTCTTAAGGCCAAAGGAGATGGCTTCAAGAACCACTTCTTCGGGCACCTGGTTTGCCTTGGCCTCTATCATAGAGATCTCGTCCTTTGTCCCGGCAAACACCAGGTCCAGATCGCTTTTATCAAGTTCTTCGTTGGTCGGGTTGATGACGAATTTATCGTCTATTCTACCCACCCTGACTGCGCCTATCGGCCCGTCAAAAGGTATCTCGGATATAGAAAGCGCCGCAGAGGCCCCGATTATGGCCAGGACATCCGGAGGATTGGCATCATCAACCGATAGAGGCGTAACAACTATTTGAACATCGTTCTTGAAACCTTCGGGAAAAAGCGGCCGGATAGGCCTGTCTATAAGTCTGGAGGTGAGGATGGCCTTTTCGGTGGGACGGCCTTCTCTCTTAAAAAACCCGCCGGGGATCTTGCCCACGGCATACATTTTTTCTTCATAATCGACAAGGAGCGGGAAATAGTCTATGCCGTCGCGTATCTTCTGCGAAACTGTGCAGCTGGCAAGCACCATGGTGTCGCCGTAGGATATTATGACCGAGCCCGATGCCTGTCTGGCCAGTCTGCCGGTCTCTAGAGTAAGCTTGCGGCCGGAGATCTCTATCGAGGATTCGAAGATCATTTAAGCCCTAAAGACTTTAGCAGGTCGGCGCAGCCTTTTTTGTCCTTTTTGGAAAGGTAGGTTATCAGTCTTTTTCTTTGTCCCACCATAAGAAGCAGGCCTCTTCTGCCGTGGCGGTCCGCAGGGTGTGTCTTTAGGTGCTCGGCAAGATGGTTTATCCTGCCCGTTAAAAGAGCGATCTGCACATTGGCGGACCCGCAGTCCTTTTCGGATATCTTGTACTTTTCTACAGCTTCGGCCCTTTTTGTTTTGTCCATACTTGTTTATTTTAGCATAAAGAAATATCACTTGCAATTTTGATATCGGCTTTTATCGCGGCCTTTAGCCCCCGTGCGTTCTCAAAATATTCCTCGCCCCTGATCTTCTTTTTTAGCCAGACGGTAAGTTCTTGCCCGTACAGGACGCCCGAAAAGCCTATAAGATGCGCTTCGACGCTTACAAACCCCTGCCCAAAGGTTGGGACATTCCCGATATTTACGGCGGCCTTATAGGTTCTGCCTTTGATACTGCAGCACCCTGCATAGACCCCGTAGGGCGGCAGCAGTTTTACATCATCCACACTTAGATTGGCGGTTGGATATCCCAATTTCTTTCCCATGCCCCTTCCTTTTATCACTTTGCCTGAGACCTGGTATCCGTGGCCCAAAAAACTTAAGGCCCTGTCAAATTTTCCTTCCGACATGAGGCCTCTTATAAAGCTGCTTTTAACGATCACACCTTTGAAAGATCTGTGTCTGATGATCGAGACCGAAAAACCCCGCTTTTTTCCGAGTTTAATAAGGTCGCCCGCGCTGGAAGACCTGCCCCTGCCAAAAGCAAAGTCAAAGCCGGCGAACACTTTTATGATGCGCGCACCCTTAAAATATCTGGAAACAAAGCTTTCTGCGGAAAGCTTTCCCGTGGAGCTTGTAAACCCTATGACCCAGAGTGCATCCGCTCCCAGCCGTCCTATCAGTTCTTTTCTTTCCTCAATCGTTGTAAGCAGTTTAAGGTCCTTGCCTTTGTACAGGACCGTCCTGGGATGAGGGTCCAGCGTCATCACAACGCAGGCAGCGGCGTTCTTTTTGGCAAAGCCAACCGCCTCGCCTATCACCTTTTTGTGGCCGAGATGCACCCCGTCAAAATTGCCGAGAGCAAGCACGATCTTTCTGTTCTTAAGCGCGGCAAGGCTGCGGATGGTCTTCATCGCAAAAACAGGCTCCGGACAAAGAGCGTGGCATTGGCTATATATGTAGAAGCCGGCCAGAACAGCAGCTGCGAAAGGATAAGTGTCCCCATTATCCTTCCCATTACTATATAGAACACGACCGTGCGGACATCATTTTCTTTTCTTTTGCCTCTTATGACCATATCTGTTATGTGCGCCGCAGTCGGATCTACCATAAGAGCAAGCAGCACCGTGGCGATCCCATTCACTATCCCGGAAAGCTGGCTGGCCGTGGTCCTAAATTCCGGGACCATGGCTCCGGCGTACAGAGAGGCCAGAACTCCGATCGCGTATAGCGAGACCATGAACAGGTTGAGCCAGAGGAACATTGTTGGTATACCCTTGAGAGATAGGTTCCTGAACGAGCCGGCATCCGGCAGCCTGAAGCGGCCCATTATCTTTTTCATGTTCCTGGGCTTTGCGCCCTCCGCAAACAGCCTTGGAATGGACCCCACGCGCTCAAATACATAGATGCCTTCTTCAAAGATGCCGACAAAGAAAGGGATAAGGAAAGCCGCAGCAAGATTCCCGATAAAAGCGCAGAAGATCACTATCCTGAAGGCCCCCGCCAAAGCATCGGGATTGTTGGTCATTATGGCGTAATCCACCATGCCTCCAAGAAGAGGTGCCTGCAGCATGTTGGACATTCTTGATATCAGAAAAGTCGTATTCACAAATGAAAGCGAGGTGGCCAGCTGCTTGGTGCGCACACCGGCAAGCCGCATCGAAGAAGCCAGCGTTTCCGTAAAATGTATGATCCCTGTCAAAACGCAGACGATAAGTAGAGCGTTCATTTGACCCCCGCCACTTTGCAGCGCGACTGCCTGATCGAATCTATCTCTTTGCAGTATAATTCTATAACATCCAGGGCAAGCTTTTTGGGCTCTATCCCAAGGTCTTTAAGCCCGATCGTTTTCACCGGGGTGTTCTTTGACGAGATGTTAAGCCCGATGTGTATCAATGTCGACACCGGCGAGGCCGTGGCAACGGCCACGGAGAGCTTTTTGTTGCCGATGTACAGACCATTGTCTCTGCGGCATAGTGGGGCCGGCAATGGCGAATGATCATTCACCCTTACACGGCTGATATGCTCCCCTATTATCGACACCATCAGCCTCTTCCTTAGCACCGCCTTTTCCAGGTCCCCGTCAAAATGCTCTATGATAAAATGCAGCATCCTGTCGCTCCTGATGAACTCTTTTTTAAGTTTGTCCGAAAGGTCCACCATATGCTCTTTGACCCTGCAGGCGCCTATAAAACCGATGATCGCATCGCCTTCCAGCCCAAAGGTCTCGCAGATATAGTGGCTGCGCAGCTGTTCTCCTGTATAATCAATGGTCTTGTCTATAAATTTAGACCTCATCCTGCAACCTTCCCTTTATCAGATCAAAATTCCCCGTGTCCTTAAAGGCTTTTATTGTACGCGAGCAGCTTTCGCAGCTTCCGCACATTTTTTTTGCGCCTCTGTAGCAGGAATAGAGGAGCTCAAAAGGCACGCCGAGCTTGAGTCCGGTATTGACTATTCCGCTCTTATTATAGCTCTGAACATAGCTTGTGAGCTTGGGCTTTGTAAGAGTTGAGAGGCGCAGCAGCTGATTGCAGGAAGAAACGAACTGCAGCGAATTGTCCGAAAAGGTCTGGGCCTCTTCGCTGTTAAAGCCGGCAACGATCAGCTCCGCTCCCAGGGCTTCCGCAAAAGAGGCGGCAATAGAAACAAAGACCGCGTTGCGGTTGGGGACCCACACCGCCTTTGCGCTTGCTTGGGTTATCTCAAGTCTTCCCTCAAGGTCATGCTCGCTCACTGTGGGGACCTCTTCCCTGGGGCTGACAAGAGAGGTCTTTGTTATCTGCTTAAGCCAGTCAAGAACTATCACTTTGTGGGGGACTAAGTAATGCTTTGAGATCTTTGCGGCGGCCTTGCTCTCTTCTGAGGCTGCCTTTTGCCCGTAATCAAATGTAAGAGCAAGGACCGGCTCGCTTTCCTTTTTGGCAAGAGCAAGGGAGACCAGGCTGTCTAACCCCCCGGATAAAATGGCAACGCTCTTCATTTAGACCTTGATTATCCTGTCCCTTTCGGCTCCGATAGAAACGAGGGACACAGGGACTTTGCAGAGCTGAGAGATCTTTTCAATATACAGGCGGGCGTTCTTTGGGAGAGATCTATACTCCGTTATCTTTGTAGTATCGGTCTGCCAGCCCGGCAGTTCTTCATAAACCGGGGTGCACTGTGCTAGTTTGTCAAGATCAGCCGGGAACTCGGAAATGACCGACCCCTTGTATTCATACCCGACGCAGATCTTTATCTTGGGAAGCACGTCCAGAACATCCAGTTTGGTAACAGCAAGCTTTGTAAGCCCGTTCACCATTGCGGAATACTTTAGCACAACGCAGTCAAACCAGCCGCATCTCCTGGGCCTTCCCGTGGTGGCCCCGTATTCGGCTCCTTTTTCCCTCAGCGTATCTCCAATGCCGCCCTCTATCTCGGTCGGGAAAGGTCCGCTCCCCACTCTGGTAAGATAGGCCTTTACAACACCTATCACATCGTCTATCAAGGTCGGGCCGATACCGGCCCCGATGCAGGCCCCTCCCGAGACAGGATTGGAAGAAGTAACAAAAGGATAGGTGCCATGGTCAACATCCAGCATGGTGCCCTGGGCGCCTTCAAGAAGGACCCTCTTTTTTGACACAACCGCTTCCGCTATCAGGGCTGCCGAGTTTTCCGCGACAAATTTCTTCATCAGGCGGCCGTAGCCCAGATAGTCCCCCATCAGCTGCTCAAGCTCGAACTTTTCTTCGCATCCGTAGAATTCCTTGAGCAGGAATGATTTTTCTTTTATGTTCCAATCAAGTTTTTCTTTAAGAAGTTTTTCGTTGTAAAGGTCCCCTACTCTTATGCCTCTCCTGTTAAACTTATCAACATAACAGGGCCCGATCCCTCTGGAAGTCGTACCTATCCTTCCTGCTTCCCTTTTCCCTTCCTGTGCCTTGTCGATAGAGCGGTGGTAGGGAAATATCACATGGGCCTGGGAGCTTATTTTAAGGTTTGACGGCTCTATCCCCTGGGCCCTTAAAGTCTCCATTTCGTCAAGCAAAACTGCCGGATCAACCACAACGCCGTTGCCGATGACGCAGGTCACCCCGGGATAAAAAATGCCGGACGGGATCAGGTGGAGTTTAAAGGTGTTTTGCCCTATGACGACAGTGTGCCCGGCGTTATTGCCGCCCTGGTAGCGCACCACCATGTCCATTTCGCGGGACAAAAGATCGGTTATTTTGCCTTTGCCCTCGTCTCCCCATTGCGAACCCACAATTACTGATACAGGCATGATGCTCCTTTTTTTGCGGCACCGTTAATAATTTTATCACAAAGGGCGCAGGAAAACCCGTTTACGGCTTCAGCCTCTTCCATAAGAAGCCGCCGGCCCCGAGCAGGCCAAGGAGCGAGATCCCGATGACAGCGGCAAAGGAATTTGCGTTCGGCCTTTCATTATCCGGCACGGAAGACATGCTCCTCAAAATTACGACCTTGCTTTTGCCCAGCATATTTCCGGTAGCTTTCTCGACCACGCGCAGCAAATAGATGTCGTTGGGCAGTCTTCTTCCGCCAAAGTCGCTGCCATCCCACTCCACCTCGTTGTATCCCGCCTTGCCCCCCATCAAGCCTGACACATAATCAGCTTTCCATACGATCTTTCCAGCCGTATCGAACAGATATAGGATTATATCCGTATCCGAATTAAGGGTATAAGAGATCCTTGCCGTAGCTTTTGCCGGGTCTAACGGATTAGGATAGGTCAAAACCGGGCCGGAAACTCCTTTGTCCTCCCTTACCTTGAGAGAGGTCCTCTCTTCCATAAGGATGCTGCCGGCTTCATCATAGACCTCAAATTTCAAGCTGTGCTCCCCAACGTCCAAGGCCGTTTTTGGAGCATAATAGAACACTATATCGCTTCCGCTTCCGCTTATCCTGTCATATCCCCCCGGACTTTGGGTCCCGTCGCTTACCTGGATATTGTCTATCCACAGCCTGAAAGTATTTTCGCTTATTGTGGAACTGCTTAAAGCCCTTATCTCCAGCTCGGGCTTATTGCGTATGATATCTTCGTTAAGCAGCTTGATCCCGTCCGCCTTTATATAATTAAAACTGGAATATCCGCTTGTTCCTGCTTCTCCCAGTTCGGCCCACGCCGATTCAAGTCCCGAAGCATTCTTTGCCTTGGCCCTGTAAGAATAGGCTGTTGAAGCGTCCAGAGCTGTTTCTTTCCATTCCAATAAAGCTGTCCATCCGGAGTTCGTACCTTTAGAAGTGTTCTCGCAGTAGTACTCGGTCCCGTCCGGATTACCGTTGGCTCCCCAGTTGGCCTGTACCACAGTGGTCGTAACGGCGGAAAATGCCTTTGCCTCGGGAGAATTTATCGTACTCTCCGCCAGAGTCCGGCTTGACGCCTCTTGCGTGGCGCTTAAAACCGCATTCCCGTTGCGCGTCGTTATCCTGAAGTTATAGTAAGTGCTTGGCTCAAGCCCGGAACTTGTCCAGGTGTTGCTCCGTACCCAGCCGCTGCTGGCCCCCTTGGTCACATTCTCGAACAGGATCCCGGAGTCCCCCGATGACAGGTTGGCGGGCTCATTGCTGGCATGCGCCGTTATCGAACTTGATGTTACCGCCTCCCAGCTTATCCCGCTGGCCGCTTCTATCGAGGTATATCGGGAATAAGTTTCCGAAGTGGAGGCCCCAAAAGAGTTATAGGCCTGCACTTTCCTGGTATACCGGGTATTGGATGATAAACCGGTCTCGGAAGCGGACGCTTCTCCTGAAGACGCAAGCGCCTTGATATTGTCTAACTCATCCAGTATCCTAAAGCCGGTTTCGTTGGTCGAACTTCTTGTCCAGGTGTAATTAAGCGAGGCTGTTGATGACGATACAGCCCTGAATTCTGAAGGAGCTTCCGGCGTGGGAGACGGCGGAAGAGTGGTCTGCGAAGCTTCCGCGGTTGCCGTAAGCAGCGCCTCGCCGTTACGCGTTACTGCTCTATATATGTACTGCGTCTGCGGGCTCAATCCTGCTTCAACCCAGGTATTGGTCCTTATCCAGCCGCTGCTGGTACCCTTGGTCACATTCTCGAACAGGATCCCCGAATCCCCTGAATACAGGTTGCTGGGCTCATTGCTGGCATGCACTGTTATTGAACTCGATGTTATTGCCTCCCAGCTTATCCCGCTGGCCGCCTCTATCGAGGTATATCGGGAATAAGTTTCCGAAGTGGAGGCCCCAAAAGAGTTATAGGCCTGTACTTTTCTTGTATAACTGGTATTGGCCGACATCCCGGATTCTGAAGTAGTGACCTCGGAAGAAGCCACAAGCACCTTGATATTGTCCGACCCGTCCAGGATCCTGAAGCCGGCTTCGTTGGTCGAATTCCTTGTCCAGGTATAGGCCAGGGAACTGGCGGATACCGGAGCTGCTTCAAAACTGCTCGGCGCCTCGGGAGTCGGCATTCTCTCGGTCGTCTTGCTCCCGACCTCTTCCGTTGACCTGATCACTCCGTCACCGTTGCGGGTGGAGATCCTGAACGAGTAAGCCGTGCCCGGAACAAGCCCCGAACTGGCCCAGGTATTCGCCTTTATCCATCCGCTGTCAGTCCCCGCCGTCACATTTTCGAACAGGATGCCGGAAGAACCCGCCGACAGATCGGACGGCTCATTGCTTGAATGGATGGTTATAGAATTTTCCCCTATGCCCTCCCAGGTAGCCCCGGCACAGGCCTCGATGGAAGTATAGACTGACACGGTTTCCGAAGTTGCGGCGCCGTCGTCATTATATGCCTCGACTTTTCTGGTGTATTGCGTATTAACGAGCAGTCCAGTTTCGGAGGTTGCCGTTTGTGCCGGCAGGACCAGCAGTTTTTCGGCATTCAACTCATCAAGGATCCTAAAGCCGCTCTCGTTGGTAGAACTCCTTGTCCAGGTATAGCCCAGGGCCGTTTGCGACTGGCTGACCGCGGCAAAATCGGCCGGGGCAATAGGCGGGTCCCCAAACCATCTTGTATTGTTGCCGCTGTCAACGGAGTTTTCCGGATTTATCGGGGTTGCGCTCGTATTATACGAATCCTTTACATTTACATACGAAATGTCCCTGATCCCGGAAGGATTCAGCTTCCATTGAGTATCCGGCAGGGAGCTTCTCAAATACAGAACTCCTCCTGCGCCGCCTTTGAGGATGGCCGTTCCCTCTACTGTCTGGACCGCTCCCGCCTCAAAAGAAAGGGCTTTGCCTTCAGAGGTACAGGTAAGGTTATAGAACAGAGTTGAGCCCTCAACGCGGGCGGGCAGGGCTCCTGCCAATACTACGGTCAATTTACCTTCCGCTTCAAAAGTGCCTCCGCTGCGGATAAAATCCCCGTACACCGCCATGTTCTGCGGCCCTGACGCAAAAGAAGCGGTCCCGTCAGTTTGAGCAAAGGTCCCATTGACCGTATAATCCGTTAGGGCTACTCCCGTAAAAGAGCCCGAGCCGGAGATCAGAAGATCATAGTAAGAGGTGCCTCCTGCCCCGGCCTGCAGGGTATAGCTGCCTCCTCCGGCGTATTCCACAGTTCCCGAAGAAGTATAATTGACAAAACTCCCGCCAAGAGTTTCGCTCCCGTTCACCTTGAGCGTACCTCTGTTGACAAAAGAGCCGGCAAGAGAAAGGTCATTGCTGTTCATGAAAAGCACTCCGTTGTTTATCAAAAGATCCGCACCCACCGTCATGGAACCCGGAGCGTTGAACTGCGACAAAGCGCTTGAGGGATTTATCTCAAGGTTCCAATAAGCCGCGCCATAGCTCATCCCCGTCCCTGTTCCTGCATATTCCACCGTTCCGGAATCGGTATCTTTTGTAAACGAAAGCGTTTCGCTGCCGGAAACCCTCAGTTTTCCTGTGTTTGAAAAAACTCCCGGAGCAGTCAAATTGTATCCTGCGGTATCCAAGGTCCCGGCATCGATATAAAGGTCGGCGGGAGCCCCCATCCCGCTTCCCGTAATTGCTATTCCCGTAGTCTGTGTCACGGTGGCGCCGGGCTTTTGGACACTGATAGAGCCTCTGATCGTTCCGGCGCTCTGGGAAAGCACCGCATCGGCAGAACCAAGCAGTGTCACGGAGAGAATACTTGCTGCATTGGCATCCGACAGGATAAGGTCCCTAAATACTTTTGCGGCAATGGTGCTGCCTCCCCATTCGCTCCCTCCAAAATACACATAGCCGGTCTGAGCAGTTGAGGGAAATTCCAGGGTCCCGCTGACCGTGATCACCGGGCTTCCGCTTCCGACAACGCTGTAATCGCTTGAACCCGTGTTCTTGATCTTTACATCCGCCTCGGCCGTAAAACTGTTGTTCAGCGTTACCGTTGAAGAGCCGCTTCCGTCAAACATGACATTATAGAATAAGGCCGCTGCGGTCGTTATGGAATATGAACTATCGCCTGCATAGAACCTGACTGTTCCGTTGTTGTGAGTGAATACTCCTCCTGTCCGGTTAAAGGTGTTGGCTACCGTTAGGATGCCCGAAGGCGCCTCAAAAGTCCCGCCGCTCTGGGTAAAAGTCCCGTCTCCTCCCATCATGCCCGCAGAAAGGGTCAGATTCCCTTCTCCTCCTTCAAAAATTCCGTCCGATTGAGAAAAGTTCCCGGCAGTAAGTGTTTTATTACCTATGTCATAAGTTCCTGCGCTTAGCGTAAAAGAACCTGCGGCCATTTCTCCCGAAAGCGAAGCATCGCTCTCTTGTCTGACCATAGCCCCGGGCTTGTTTATTATCCAGTCCCCGCTCATAGTTCCGGAAGACTGAGTAATGCTGACATTTGACCCTCCCACAAGATCAATATCCGAAGAGCAGGAAGCATTGCTGTCGGACATTATAAGGTCCCTGTATAGCGCCACTTTGAGCCCTGATCCAAATGTCACCTGCCCTGTCTGCACTGTCGAAGGAAATTCCAAAGTACCGTTCACCGTAATAACAGGGCTGCCGCTGCCAACAACGCTGTAATTGTCCGAACCCGTGTTCTTGACCTTTACATCTGCCTCGGCTGTGAAATTGTTGTTCAGTGTCACCGTTGAAGAGCCGCTTCCGTCAAACAGGACATTATGAAATAAGGCCGCTCCGGTCGTTATTGAATATGAACTGCCTCCTGCGTAGAATGTGACCGTGCCGCTGTTGTGGTTAAATGTCCCGCCCGTCCTGTTGAATGTGTTTGAGATGGTAAGCGTACCCGAAGGAGCCTCAAATGTCCCCCCGCTTTGGACAAAACCTCCGCTCAGGGTCAGGCCACCGTTAATACAGTCAAAATACCCTCCCGTCTGCGTATAATCACCGGCGCTCAAAGAATAACTCCCGCATTCATAGCTGCCCGCTGCAAGAGTAAAACTGGAGGTCTCGTCCCCGGGTCCGCTGCCGGATACAGTAATATTGCTGCCCTGCACGACTCTGTGATCCGGTTTGTTCACCGTTATATCCCCTGCAATGGTACCCGCGCTCTGCAAAATCGTTGCGTCAGTACTTCCTTCAAAGCTAACATTGGCGCTGCACGCCGCGTTCCCATCCTCTATCCTTAAGTCCCTGTAAAGTATTACGCTGAATGTCCCCCCCGTCATTTCGCTCCCGCCAAAATATACCTGCTTTGTCTGCGCGGTAGAAGGAAATTCCAGCGTGCCGTTCACCGTCATCACCGGGCTTCCCGTTGCCGTCACATTGTAGTTCTTACCCGTATAGGTGTTCTTTACCTCAACATCCGCCTCCACCGTAAAACTGTCCTTGAGAACTATGTTGTTGGCTTCAAAGCCGCCCATGTCGGAGTACAGGTCAAACCCCAGGTTATAAAATGCCGTCCCGCCGGCAGTTACATCGTATGTCTCCCGGTTTGCCATGAACTTTACTGTCCCGCTGTTGTGGTTAAATGTCCCGCCCGTCCTGTTGAATGTGTTTGAGATGGTAAGCGTACCCGAAGGAGCCTCAAATGTCCCCCCGCTTTGGACAAAACCTC